>NZ_CP097205.1:0-300000 GCF_024029855.1 Buchnera aphidicola (Sipha maydis) | reverse complement strand
CATGCGGAGTAGATCCTAAGAAAAGTATTATTTTTATACAATCTTCTATTAGCGAGCATGCTGAATTAAATTGGATTTTGAGTTGTTATACTTCTTATAAAGAATTAATGAGAATGACGCAATTTAAAAGTAAAATATTAGATTTAAAAAAAAATATTAATACTGGATTATTTAATTATCCTGTCTTAATGGCATCTGATATTCTTTTATATAAAACAGATAAAGTGCTCGTTGGAGAAGATCAAAAGCAACATATAGAATTAACTCGCAATATTTCTATGAAATTTAATTCTATTTATGGAAAAACTTTTCAAGTGCCTAAGATATTAATTTTTCAAAAAGGTGCAAGAATTATGTCTTTATTAAATCCTAAAAAAAAAATGTCTAAATCGGATAGTAATTTAAAAAATTCAATTTTTTTATTAGATAATCCTAAAGATATTTTAAAAAAAGTAAAATCTTCAATTACAGATTCGGATTTTCCTCCAAAAATATTTTTTGATATTGATAAAAAACCTGGAATATCAAATTTATTAATTATTTTATCAACTTTAAATAACGTGTCTGTATGTGATTTAGAAAAGTATTTTTTAGGAAAATCATATTTAGAATTAAAGCAAGAGGTATATAACGCTTTAATAAAAAATATTATTCAAATACAAGAAAAGTTTTTTTTTTATAGAAATAATAAATTTTTATTAAAGGAAATATTCTATAAAGGATCACAGCGAGCATCGAAAATAGCTAAGAAGACTTTATCAAATATATATAAAATTTTAGGATTATTGAAAAAATTTGAGTAAATTTTAGATTTAATAAAATATTATTTAAATACGTAAAAATTTTTTTTTCGATTATTTCTTTATATGTCATCACGTTAGAAATATGGAAAATATATGATGTTCAATTTTTTTAAAGAGAAAATTTTATTTTTACATTTTATAGTTGATTATTTTTTTAAATATTAATAAGTTTTATTTTTTTTTTTTTTTTTTTTTTTTTGTATAAATAAAATACTAATTATTATTGAATTTTTTTATAGAGATTAATTTCTAAATGTTGTATTTATGATACATCAAAACATTTAAAGTGATTTAAATAAAATTTATTATGTAAAAAAAATATCGTTTATTTTTCTATAAAAATAAATATAAATATTATAAATATTTCAGAAAGTTTTTATATAGATGGTTTGTAAAAATTAAAAAAATTGTAAAAAAAATGATATAAAATTTTATTATTATTTGATTATTTATATTTATAAATAATTAATGATTTTTTTATAAATTTTTTTTTAATTTTTAAGTTTATAAATTTAATTAAATATTTTTTCTTTACTTTATTAAATTTTTATTTGTGTAAATATAAATATGAAGTATTTATAAAAAAAATGTTTTTTAAAAAAAAATATTTTTTATATTAATATTTTTTATATTTTTATATAGATATTTGAAAAATTAAAATTATATTAAATTTATTAATAAATATGTATTTTATTTCATAAAAACTTGATTAAAAAAAATATTAATTATTGTAAAAGAATTATTGATATGAATAAAAATTCATTTTTAATTAATATATATTTTTAAGATAAATTTTTTATATATTTTGAACATATCAGATTATTTCAGAGATTATTCCTAATATACATATTATTCTAAAAAAATTATTACATTATTTAAAAATATTAATATGGTGATTTTTTTAGTGGTAATAAAAAGAATTATAAAAATTTAAAATATTTTTTTTATTAAAAATAATTTCTCAGATTATTAATTTATAAAAAATGAAAAAAATAATTTTTTAACATTTTATAAATAAAAATATTATTTTTTTCTAGAATAGAAATATTTTTTTAAGATTTATATGTAAAATAGTTTTTATTTATTAGTATTTTATTAAATAATAATAAAAATATAGTTAAAATAATTGACATATTTTTTTTTTTTTTTTTTTTATATTTTTAAAATATAGTTTAAGTTAATTATTATTGAAAAAATGATTTATTTTGAAATATATATTTATATTTTTTATGAAATAATTTTATAGATAAAATATAAATTTTTACGAGAAAAAATAGCGAAAAAAAAAAGATAAATTAAAAAAAAAATATTAAAAAATTGAAAAAAAAATAAAAAAAAAAAGTATAAAAAATATTATTTTATGAGATAATTTTTTATAGTTTAATAAAATTATATGCAGAATTTATATTTTTTAGTGAGAAATTTTTAAATTATATATATATTTTAATATTTAGGAGATTTTTTTGATTTATACTGTAATTGTCACTGGTCCTGCATATGGAATAGAAAATTCTATTAGTGCATTATTATTTTCTGATGCATTAATTATAAGGAGAAAACATATAATAAAAAGTGTTTTTTTTTATTGTGATGGAGTGTCACATGCAAATAAGTTTTTGTCTGCAGGATCAAATATATTAGATTTAAGAAAGAAATGGATTTTATTTAGTTTACAAAATAAAATTAGATTAAGTGTATGTTTTAGTTCTTTATTAAATAGAGGGATTATTCATTTCAAAAAATTCTTTGGTAATAATTCTTTACAAGGAAATTTAGATATTTTTTTTAAAATATCTAATTTAGAAGAATTATCTAGGGACATTCAAAAATCTGATCGTGTAGTAAAGTTTTAATGTTTGGTATTGGAGTGGAAATAAAATTTTTATGAAAGATATTGCAGTAATTTTTTCACATTCTCCTCATGGAAATAATATTGGAAGAGAAGGATTAGATCTAGCTATTTCACTTACCCCTTATACAAAGAAAATAGGAATTTTTTTTTTAAGTGATGGAATTTTTCAATTTTTAAAAAAAAAAAACATAAAAGAAGTTTATTCTTCTAATTATAGTGATAGATTTCAAGCGTTATTTTTTTTAGGTGTCAGAAATTTTTATTGTGATTACCAATCTTTAAAGGATAGAGGTGTATTAAGTTTAAAAAATTTTCTTTTCCCAATAAAAGTTTTAAATACTAGAAAATTCATGAAAAAAATAAATGATTTTGATCATATTTTAAATTTTTAAGAGGATTTGAGTTGTGTTACATATTTTAATAAATACTCCTTTTAAAAGTGATATAAGATTGTTAATAAAATCTCTTACAAAAAGAGATGATTTAATTGTTATTCAAGATGGTGTAATATTTTCTATTAAGCAAAATATTTTTTTAAAAAAAGTTTTTTTAAATACACGAAAAAATTATGTTTTATTAAATGATTTAATTATTAGGGGAATAAATATTACAGATATATCAAAAATTTTCATTCCAATTAATTACCAAGGTTTTGTTAAGTTAACAGAACATCATAAAAATCAGTTAATTTGGTAACAAATATAAGAAATATATTTTTTTATAAATAAATTTTTATAAAATAGGAGAAAAATGGTTACTTTAAATCAATTAGTCAGAAAATCTAGAACAAAAAAGAAATTTAAAAGTAATGTACCAGCTTTATATAGATGTCCTCAAAAAAGAGGTGTTTGTTTAAGAGTTTATACTACTACTCCAAAAAAACCAAATTCTGCTTTGAGAAAAGTTTGCAGAGTAAGATTAACTAACGGATTAGAAGTAACAGCATATATTGGTGGAGAAGGTCATAACTTACAAGAACATTCTGTCGTTTTAATTCGAGGAGGAAGAGTCAAAGATTTACCTGGAGTTAGATATCATGTTATTCGAGGAGCATTAGATTGTTCTGGTGTAAAAGATAGAAAAAATGGACGTTCAAAGTATGGTGTAAAAAAAAAGAAAGCTTAAATTAAGAAAATTATAAAGTTAGATATATTACAGGAGAGAAAATGCCTCGTCGTAAAGTAATTGGCTCTAGAAAGATTTTGCCGGATCCTATGTTTTCTTCTGAATTATTAAGTAAATTTATTAATATACTTATGATCAATGGAAAAAAATCTCTTGCTGAGGTAATTGTATATGATGCTTTAAAAAAATTATCTAAAAAAACTGGTAAAAATCCTTTAGATTCTTTTGAAAGCGCATTAGAAAAAGTTCGTCCAATAGTAGAAGTAAAATCTAGAAGAGTAGGAGGATCAACTTATCAAGTACCTATTGAAGTTCGACCAATTAGAAGAAATGCTTTAGCTATGCGTTGGATTATTGCATCAGCTAGAAAAAGAACAGATAAATCAATGTCTATTAGATTATTAAATGAATTATTTGATGCAATATCGAATAAAGGTAATGCTGTTAAAAAAAAAGAAGAATTACATAAAACTGCTGAAGTTAATAAAGCTTTTGCACATTATCGTTGGTAATAAAAATTTTAAGGAATAGAATGGCACGATTGACACCTATCAAAAATTATAGAAATATTGGTATTAGCGCACATATAGATGCAGGGAAAACTACTACTACAGAAAGAATTTTATTTTATACTGGCGTAAATCATAAAATTGGAGAAGTTCATGACGGGGCAGCAACAATGGATTGGATGGAACAAGAACAAGAAAGAGGTATAACTATTACTTCTGCTGCTACTACAACTTTTTGGTCTGGGATGGCGAATCAATATTCTTCTCATCGTATTAATATTATAGATACACCAGGTCATGTTGATTTTACTATTGAAGTGGAACGCTCGATGCGTGTTTTAGATGGAGTGATTATGATATATTGCGCTGTAGGAGGTGTTCAACCGCAATCAGAAACCGTGTGGAGACAAGCAAATAAATATAAAGTTCCAAGAATTGCTTTTATAAATAAAATGGATCGTTTAGGAGCAAATTTTTTTAATGTAGTTGATCAAATTGAGAAGAGATTAGGAGCTATTCCAGTCCCTATACAATTGCCGATTGGATCAGAAGAGAATTTTGTTGGTGTTATTGATTTAATTAAAATGAAAGCGATTTATTGGAATGAACAAGATAAAGGAATTACTTTTATTTATAAAGATATTCCAGAAAATTTATTATCTCAGTCGAAAAAAGAAAATAATAAAATTATTGAATTAGTTGCAGATTTTAATGAATTTTTTATGAATAAATATTTAAACGAAGAGTGCTTTTCTGAGGATGAAATTAAAAAAGTATTAAGAGAAAAATCATTAAAAAATGAAATTATTATAATTACTTGCGGTTCTGCTTTTAAAAATAAAGGAGTTCAAGCATTATTGGATTCTGTGATCGATTTTCTTCCTTCTCCAAGTGATGTTAATTCTGTTTCTAGAGTTTTACATGATTCAAAAAAAAAATCTTTAGCTATTGCGGAAGACAAAGATAAAGAACCTTTTTCCGCACTTGCATTTAAAATTTCTAGTGACCCATATGTTGGAAATTTAACTTTTTTTAGAGTGTATTCAGGTGTGATTCGTTCGGGAGATACAATTTTAAATTCTATTAAAAATAAAGTAGAACGTTTGGGTAGAATAGTCCAAATGCATGCGAATAAAAGAGAAGAAATTAAAGAGGTACGTTCTGGAGATATAGCAGCAGCGATTGGTTTAAAAGACGTTAGTACTGGAGATACATTATGTGATCCTGAAAATTCTATTATTTTAGAGAAAATGGAGTTTCCTGAACCTGTTATTTCTATTGCTGTTGAGCCAAAAACTAAAATTGATCAAGAAAAAATGGGTATTGCATTAAATAGATTAGCAAAAGAAGATCCATCTTTTAAAGTTTGGACTGATCAGGAATCCAATCAAACAATTATTTCTGGTATGGGTGAGTTACATTTGGAAATAATTGTTGATCGAATGAAAAGAGAGTTTAATGTTGATGCAAATATAGGTAAACCACAGGTTGCGTATCGTGAAACAATTAGTATTGATGTAAAAAATATTGAAGGAAAATATATTAAACAATCCGGTGGTAGAGGACAATATGGACATGTTGTAATTGATATTTTTCCTTTAGAACCAGGATCTGAAGGATATAAGTTTATTAATAAGATTAAAGGTGGAATTATTCCTGGAGAATATATTCCTGCTGTAGATAAAGGGATTCAAGAACAGTTAAAATTTGGACCTTTGGCTGGTTATCCAGTAGTTGATATTGGAGTTATTTTACATGATGGTTCTTACCATGATGTTGATTCTTCTGAAATTGCTTTTAAATTAGCTGCTTCTATTGCATTTAAAAATGGTTTTAAGAAAGCAAAACCGATTCTTTTAGAACCGATAATGGTTGTCGAAGTAGAAACTCCTGAAGAATATATGGGAGATGTGATCGGTGATTTAAATCGAAGAAGAGGAATTATTGAAAGTATGTTAAATAATAATAATATCAAGGTTATAAAATCTTTGGTTCCTTTGTCAGAAATGTTTGGGTATGCAACTGATTTACGATCGCAAACACAAGGAAGAGCTTTGTATTCAATGGAATTTTTAAAATATTCTCAAGCTCCTACTAATGTAGCTCAAAATATTATTGAAAAGAAAAAATAAAAGAATAATATTTTTAATAAATTTTTATTTTATATTTTATTTAAAGGTAGACTATGTCAAAAGAAAAATTTAAACGTGATAAAGTTCATATTAATGTTGGTACTATAGGTCATGTTGATCATGGTAAAACAACATTGACTGCAGCAATTACAACTGTTTTATCTAAAAGTTATGGTGGATCTGCACGTGCTTTCGATCAAATTGATAATGCTCCAGAAGAAAAAGCACGAGGTATTACAATAAATACATCACATGTTGAATATGATACTAAAAACAGACATTATGCACATGTAGATTGTCCAGGTCATGCTGATTATATAAAGAATATGATTACTGGAGCGGCGCAAATGGATGGAGCTATACTTGTTGTTGCAGCGACTGATGGACCAATGCCGCAAACTCGTGAGCATATATTACTTGGAAGACAAGTAGGAGTTCCTTATATTGTTGTTTTTTTAAATAAATGTGACATGGTAGATGATGAAGAGTTGTTAGAATTAGTTGAAATGGAAGTAAGAGATCTTTTAACTCAATATGATTTTCCTGGTGATGAAACTCCAATTATTCGAGGATCTGCTTTGAAAGCATTAGAAGGTGATCCTAAATGGGAAGAAAAGATAGTAGAATTATCAAATTTTTTAGATAATTATATTCCTGAACCTAAAAGAGCAATTGATGGATCTTTTTTATTACCGATTGAAGATGTTTTTTCAATTTCAGGAAGAGGTACTGTAGTTACTGGACGAGTTGAACGTGGTATTATAAAAGTTGGAGACGAAGTTGAAGTTGTTGGAATAAAACCTACTACAAAAACAATTTGTACAGGTGTAGAAATGTTTAGGAAGTTATTAGATGAAGGTCGTGCTGGAGAAAATATTGGTGTATTATTAAGAGGAATTAAACGTGACGATATAGAAAGAGGTCAAGTTTTAGCTAAACCAGGAAGTATTTTACCACATATTAAGTTCGAATCAGAAGTTTATGTTTTATCTAAAGAAGAAGGTGGAAGACATACACCGTTTTTTAAAGGTTATAGACCTCAATTCTATTTTCGAACAACTGATGTAACAGGTTTTGTTGAGTTGCCTAAGGATATGGAAATGGTAATGCCTGGAGATAATGTAAAAATTATTGTAACATTGATTAATCCAGTAGCTATGGAGGAAGGATTGCGTTTTGCTATTCGTGAAGGTGGTAGAACAGTAGGCGCAGGAGTGGTTTCTAAAGTGATTAGTTAATTCTTCATTTTACAGTTAGATATATTGATTTGAATAATTTTTTAATAAAAATCAAGAAAAGATTTTTGCTTTTCTTGATTTTTTTATTCTAAGTGAAAAATTTTTAATTTTAATTTGTAAAGATATTATTTTTGATAAAATATATTTATAAAATTTCATATTTAGCATTAATTTGTAAAAATTTTGTTTTTATAATATTATTTATAGATAATTAATGAAATTTTTTTGAAATTCTAATATCAATAAATTGATTTATTAGAAGAAATTATTCTAAAATACTCTCTAATTTTTTATGGAGAGTAATTTTTAGTTTTTACTATAATCCAATAATTGGAGTTCTGAGATTATGCAGAACCAGAGAATTAGAATACGTTTGAAAGCTTTTGATCACAAATTAATAGATTACTCTACTGCAGAAATTGTTGCAACAGCAAAAAGAACAGGTGCACGAGTTTGTGGTCCTATACCTTTACCTACAAGAAAAGAAAAATTTACTATTTTGGTTTCTCCTCATGTAAATAAAGATGCACGTGATCAATATGAAATTCGTACTCATAAAAGATTAATAGATATTGTTGAGCCTACTGAAAAAACTGTTGATGCTTTAATGAGACTCGATCTTGCTGCTGGTGTTGATGTACAAATAAGTTTAGGTTAATCATTTTACTTTTAGGAGTTTATAAAATTGTGCTTGGATTAGTGGGTAAAAAACTTGGAATGACAAGAATTTTTAGTAAGGAAGGAAATTCTATTCCTGTGACAGTAGTTGAAATTGTAGAAAATAGAATTACTCAGATTAAAACTCACCCTTGTAAAAATTTTTTTACAGTACAATTAACTACTGGAACAAAAAAATTACGCGCTTTAAATAAGCCAGAACTTGGGCATTTTAAAAAAAATAATATTTTAGCTGGACGTGGTTTGTGGGAGTTTAAAGTTTCTTGTAATGATAGTTTTTTTGTTGGGCAAAAAATTTATATTGATTTTTTAAAAAATTTTAAAAAAGTTGATATCACAGGAATATCTAGAGGTAAAGGATTTTCTGGAACTATTAAACGTTGGAATTTTTCTTCACAGGATGCTTCTCATGGAAATTCTTTATCTCATCGAGCTCCTGGTTCTATTGGTCAAAATCAAACTCCTGGAAGAGTTTTTAAAGGGAAAAAAATGGCTGGTCATTTAGGAAATACAAGAGTAACTATACAAAGTTTATCTATCATTAAGATAGATGTTAAAAAGAAATATCTTTTGATAAAAGGATCTGTTCCTGGGATTTTGAATGGCAATTTAATTATTAAGCCATCTGTGAAAAAAAGTTAAGGAGGTATATAAAATGGAAATAAGATTAAAAGATACAAATGAATATGTTAAACTTTCTAAGTTAATTTTTCAATGTAGTTTTAATAAATTTTTAGTAAATCAAGTTTTAAAGTCTTACTTGATTTCTTGTAGACAAGGGACTAAAGCTCAAAAAAATAGATCTGAAGTTTCTGGATCAGGTAAAAAACCTTGGCGTCAAAAAGGGACGGGTAGAGCTCGAGTGGGATCTATTAGAAGTCCGATTTGGCGTTCAGGTGGTGTAACTTTTGCTGCAAAAACCAGAGACTATTTTCAAAAGATTAATAAGAAAATGTATCGCGGAGCAATGAAGTGTATATTTTCTAAATTAATTTCTCAGAAACGTTTAATTGTTTTTAAGGATTTTAATATTAATATTCCTAAAACAAAAATTTTAATAAAAAAATTAGAAAAATTTGATATACATGTAAATTCTATGATTATACAAGAAAATTTATCTAAGGAATTATTATTAGCATCTAGGAATTTATATCAAGTGAAAGCGATTGGAGTAAATTTTGTTAACCCTGTATTACTATTAAAGTATAGAAATATTTTAATTACTTTATCAGCTTTAAAAAATCTTGAGGAAAAATTTTCATGATGAATCAAGAGTTTTTATTTCATATAATATATTCTTTTCATGTTTCGGAAAAATCTCATGGATGTAGAGGAGCAAATAATGTTCTTGTTTTAAAGGTATGTAAAAATTCTACTAAACGGGAAATAAAATTATCTGTTTTCAAAATGTTTAAATTAAAAGTTAAAAAAGTTAATGTTTTAAATGTGAAAGGGAAAAGGAAACGCAAAGGAAAAAATATAGTGATTAAAAAAAATTGGAAAAAAGCGTATGTTTTTTTACATAAAAATCAAAATTTAGATTTTTTAAATAATTAATTTCAGATAAATTAGAGAATTTTATTTATGACAATCGTTAAATGTAAACCAACTTCACCAGGACGTCGTCATGTTATTAAAGTAGTACATTCTTTTTTACATAGAGGAAAACCATTTGCTAATTTATTAAAAAAAAAAAATAAAAGTGGTGGACGAAACAATCAAGGAAGAATAACTACACGACATATTGGAGGAGGCCATAAAAGAGCATATCGTATTATTGATTTTAAAAGAAATAAAGATAATGTTGTAGCTACTGTAGTACGTTTAGAATATGATCCAAATCGTTCTTCTCATATTGCTTTAATCTTATATAAAGATGGATGTTATAAATATATTTTAGCGCCTAAAGGAATAAAAATCGGAGATAAAATTTGTTCTGGTACGACTGTAGAAATAAAATTAGGAAATGCTTTACCTATGCAAAACATTCCTGTAGGATCTTTAATACATAATGTAGAATTAAAACCTGGAAGAGGTGGACAATTAGCGCGTTCTGCGGGAAGTTATTTACAAATAATTTCTAAAGAGGAAAAATATGTGAGTGTACGAATGCGTTCTGGAGAAATAAGAAAAATTTTATCTATATGTAGAGCAACTATTGGTGAAGTTGGAAATTCTGAACATATGTTAAAAGTTTTTGGTAAGGCTGGAGTTTCTCGTTGGAGAGGAGTACGTCCGACTGTACGTGGAACAGCAATGAATCCTATTGATCATCCACATGGTGGTGGAGAAGGAAAAAATTTTGGTAAACATCCTGTTACACCTTGGGGAGTACAAACAAAAGGAAAAAAAACAAGAAAAAATAAAAGAACAAAGAAATTTATTATTCGTTTTCGTAAAAAATAATTTAAAATATAGGAAAATTTTATTATGCCTCGTTCTTTAAAAAAAGGACCTTATATTGATGAAAGTTTATTTAAAAAGGTAGAATTAGCTCGTTCAAAAAAAGATAAAAAACCTATTAAAACATGGTCAAGAAGATCTACTATTTTTCCCAATATGATTGGTTTAACTTTTTTAGTACATAATGGGAAAAGACATATTCCTGTTTTTATTACAGAAGAAATGGTTGGTCATAAGCTAGGTGAATTTTCTTTAACAAGAACTTTTAGAAGTCATGCAGCTGATAGAAAAATTAAAAAAAGATAAATTTTTGTGTAAGAGGTTAGAAATTTGAAAATTTTAGCTAAATATAAGAAAGTTCGTTCTTCAGCTCAAAAACTAAGATTAGTAGCAAATTGTATTCGTGGAAAAAAAGTTGATCAAGCAATAAATATATTAAATTTTTCTAATAAAAAAGCAGCTTTATTAATTAAAAAAGTATTAGAATCTGCCATTGCTAATGCTGAAAATAATAGTGGAGCAGATATTGATTTACTTAAAATTAGCGAGATTTTAATAGACCAAGGACCAACTATGAAAAGAATGTTACCTAGAGCAAAAGGAAGAGCAGATCAAATATTGAAGCGTACTAGTAATATTAAAATTGTATTATCAAATTGATGATTTTGGAGATATTTCATAATGGGGCAAAAAGTACATCCACATGGAATGAGATTAGGAATTATAAAAAAATGGAATTCAATATGGTTTGCGAATAGTAAAAATTTTTCTAGTTATTTAAATAATGATTATCAAGTGCGTCAATTTTTGTTTAAGAAATTATCTCGAGCTTCAATATCAAAAATAATTATTGAGAGACCATCTAAAACAATAAAGATAATTATATATACTGCAAGACCTGGAATTGTAATTGGGAAGAGAGGAGAAGATATTGAGAAATTAAGAAAAATGGTTTCTCATATTTCTCAAGTTCCATCTCAAATAACTATTTCAGAAGTTAGAAAACCTGAGTTAGATGCAAAATTAGTTGCAGATAATATAGTATCTCAATTAGAGAGAAGAGTTATGTTTCGTAGAGTAATGAAAAGAGCTATACAAAATTCTATGAGACATGGAGCTGAAGGGATTAAAGTTGAAATCAGCGGAAGATTAGGGGGTTCTGAAATCGCTAGAACGGAATGGCAAAGAGAGGGACGTGTTCCATTACATACTTTAAGAGCAGATATTGATTATAGTTCGTTAGAAGCTCATACAACTTATGGAGTTGTTGGAGTCAAAGTTTGGATATTTAAGGGAGAAATTTTAGGTGGAATGCCAGAAATTGAGAAAAATATTAAAATTCGAGAAAATTTTAAAAAAAATAAGAGAATTCGTTAAATAAGGAAATTGATTTATGATAAAATTGATTCCTCGTAAGAGTAAGTATCAAAAAATGCATAAAGGACGTAATAGAGGAATGTGTTTAAATAGTGATTTACTTTTTTCTCCATTTGGTTTACAAGCTATTACACGTGGTCGTATTACTGTTTCTCAACTTGAAGCAGGAAGAAAATGCATTGTAGGATTTTTAAAAAGAATAGGAAAATTAAGAATACGTGTTTTTCCAGATAAACCGATTACACAAAAACCGATAGAAGTGAGAATGGGGAAAGGAAAAGGGAATGTAGAGTATTGGGTATCTTTAATAAAACCAGGGAAAATAATATATGAGTTAAGTGGAGTTTCGGAAGAACTTGCTCGTAAATCTTTAAAGTTAGCATCAGCTAAATTACCTGTTAAGACGACTTTTATATTAAAAATGGAAAACTTATGAAAGTAAATGAATTAAGAAAAAAAAAATATGAGGATTTAAATTTAGAATTAATAAGTCTTTTAAGAGAAAAATTTAATTTAAAAATGCAATTATCTAATAAAAAATTACAAAATACGCATTTATTAAAAGAAAATAGAAAAAAAATTGCGATTTTAAAAACGATATTGTCTGAACAGGAAAAAAAATATGTCAGAAAAAAGTAAATTTTTACAAGGATATGTAAAAAGTAATCGTATGCAAAAATCTATTATAGTTGTTGTTGAAAGATTTATTAAACATCCGATATATAAAAAATTTATTAAAAAAAGAACGAAATTACATGTTCATGATGAAAAAAATCAATGTTCTATTGGAGATCAAGTAATTATTAAAGAATGTCGCCCAATTTCCAAAACTAAATCTTGGACTTTAGTAGAGATTGTTAAGAAAAATGTTTTTTAAAATAATATTTTAGAGAACATGATAAATTTTTTTTCATGTTTTCTAGCATATTAATTTTTTTTATTAAAATTAAATATAAGGTATTTTAATATATGATTCAAGAGCAAACTGTTTTACAGGCTGCAGATAATTCAGGAGCGCGTTCTGTAATGTGTATTAAGGTATTGGGTGGATCTAAAAAAAGATATGCAAATATTGGAGATATTATTAAGATTGCTGTCAAAGATGCTATACCAAGAGGGAAAGTAAAAAAAGGAGAAGTTTTAAAGGCTGTTATTGTCAGAACTAAAAAAGGAATTAGAAGATCTGATGGATCTTTAATTAGATTTGATAGTAATTCTTGCGTTATTTTAAATAATAATGAACAGCCTATTGGTACGCGTATTTTTGGCCCTGTAACGCGTGAATTACGTGTAGAAAAATTTATGAAAATTATATCTTTAGCTCCAGAAGTATTATAAAAATTATTTTTTAACGGGATAAGATAATGGCTGCTAAAATACGTTTTAATGATAAAGTAATTGTTATAGCAGGAAAAGAGAAAGGTAAAATAGGAATTATAAAAAAATTTTTATCAAAAGATAAGGTAATTGTTGAAGGTATTAATATGGTTAAAAAACATCAAAAACCTGTTCCTTCGAGAAATCAAAAAGGTGGTATTTTACAAAAAGAATCTTATTTACATGTTTCTAATATAGCGATTTTAAATCCAGAAACAAATAAGCCTGATAGAATTGGATTTAAATTTAAAAATGGAAAAAAAATTCGTTTTTTTAAATCAAATAATATTTGTATAGAGTGAGTGGAATTTAATAATGAAAGATATGTTAAGTTTTTATAGGGAAAAAATTGTTCCAGAATTTTTAAAAAAATTTAATTACACTTCTATTATGCAAGTTCCAAAAATAGATAAAATTTCTTTAAATATTGGTGTAGGAGATTCTATTGTTAATAAAAAGAAATTAGATTGCGCAATTTCTGATTTAACTTTAATTTCTGGACAAAAAGCATGTATTACACGAGCAAAAAAATCTATTGCAGGTTTTAAAATTAGAAAAGGGTATTCTATTGGATGTAAAGTTACTTTACGTGGTTTAAGGAAATGGCATTTTTTCAATAAATTAATAAATATTGTTATTCCAAGAATTAGAGATTTTAGAGGATTTTCAAGAAATTCTTTTGATGGTTTTGGAAATTATAATTTTGGAATTAAAGAACAAATAATTTTTCCTGAAATAGATTATGAAAAAATTGATAATATTAGAGGATTTAATATCACTATTGTAACTACAGCTAATTCTAATGAAGAGGCTTTATTTTTATTATCGAAATTTAATTTTCCTTTTCGGAAATAAGTTTATAAGGATTAATTTTTTTATGGCAAAGCAGTCAATGAAAGAAAGAGAATTAAAGCGTGCATATTTAGTAAAAAAGTTTTATAAAAAAAGAATGCATTTAAAGTCTTTAGTTCTTAATTTAAAAATATCAGAAAAAGAACGTTTAAATGCTGTTTTTAAATTACAAAAATTACCTAGAGATTCTAGCTCTTCTCGAAAAAGAAATCGTTGTTTATTAACTGGTAGACCACATGGATTTTTAAGAAAATTTGGTTTAAGTAGAATAAAGTTAAGAGAAGCTGCAATGAGAGGAGAAATTCCAGGTTTAAGAAAATCAAGTTGGTAAAATTTTTTAAAAATATTAGGAAAGAATGTTATGAGTATACATGATCCTGTAGCAGATATGTTTGTACGGATTAAAAATGGTCAATTTGCTAAAAAAATTTCTGTAAAAATTCCTTTTTCTTATTTTAAACAAGAAATTGCTATATTATTACAAAGAGAAGGATATATTAAAGAAATTTTGTCTAACAAATCTGATAAACCTTATTTAGAAATTTTTTTAAAATATTTTCAAGGTAATCCTGTAATAGAAAATATTATACGTGTTAGCAAACCTGGATTAAGAGTATATAAAAATAAAGATGATATACCGAGCGTTATGTCGGGTTTAGGAATTGTTATAATTTCTACTTCAAAAGGAATTTTATCTGATAAAGAAGCAAAGAAACAAGGTGTAGGTGGTGAAATTATTTGTTATGTCTCTTAATAGGAGAAAGTATGTCTAGAATTGCTAAGCGTTCAATTATAGTTCCCAAGAATGTTATTATCAAAATTAATAAACAAGAAGTTGTTATAAAAGGTATTAAAGGTAGATTAAAACTTATATTACATGATTCTGTTCAAATAAACTATAAAAATAATGTTCTAAGTTTTAAATCACGAATATCTTCTGGAATAGGATGGATGCATGCTGGAACTTCTCGTTCATTAATTAATTCCATGATTATTGGAGTGACTATTGGATTTTTTAAACAGTTAAATTTAGTAGGTGTAGGATATCGATTTTCATTAGAAGGAAGTAAACAAGAAAAAATTGTGATGTCTTTAGGTTATTCTCATAGCGTTATATATGATTTACCTATAGGTATATCAGCTGAATTAAAATCTCAAACGGAAATTGTCATTAAAGGAATAGATAAAAGGTTAGTAGGACAAGTAGCAGAAAATTTAAGAAATTTTCGTAAACCTGATGCGTATAAAGGAAAAGGTATAAGATATGCAAATGAATTTGTAAGAATAAAAGAGGCGAAAAAAAAGTAATGAAAGTTGTCAAGAATAGAATTTTTATGAGAAAAAAACGATCTTTGAAAATTCGCATGAAATTAAAAAGATTACGTGTGACACGTTTAGTTATACATCGAACTTCGCGTCATATATATGCTCAAATTATTTCTAAAGATAATTTTTCTGTTTTAGCTTATGCATCTACTTTAGAAAAAAATATCCAAAGAAAACTGAATTATACTGGAAATCAAGAATCTTCTAAATTGATTGGAAAAATTATAGCTCAAAGAGCTTTAAAAAAAGGAATTAAAAGGGTTTCTTTTGATCGTTCTGGATTTAAATATCATGGTAGAATTCAATCATTAGCGAATTCTGCTCGTAAATGTGGACTTCAGTTTTAAGGTAAAACTATTATATGATTAATAATATTGAAAAAAAGAATATTGGCGAATTAAAAGAGAAGTTGATTACTGTCAATCGTGTTTCAAAAACTGTTAAAGGCGGAAGGATTTTTTCTTTTACTGCGTTAGCGGTTGTAGGAAACAAAAATGGAAAAGTTGGATTTGGATATGGAAAGGCTAGAGAAGTTCCTTTTGCTATTCAAAAAGCTATGGAAAAAGCTCGTCGTAATATGGTTAGTTTTCAAATTGTAAATAATACTTTACAGTACTCAGTTAAACAATCTTTTACGAGTTCGAAAATATTTATGAAACCTGCTTCTAAAGGAACTGGGATAATTGCAGGAGGAGCGATGAGAGCAGTTTTTGAAGTTTCGGGTATACAAAATGTTTTAGCAAAAACTTATGGATCAACAAACCCAATTAACGTAGTTCGTGCAACAATAAATGGTTTATGTAACATGAAATCTCCTAAATATATTTCACAAAAAAGAAATAAATCTATGAAAGAAATATTGGAGTAAATAAAAATGGGAAAATTTTTTATTATTAAACAAATTAAAAGTAGTATTGGAATATTACCTAAACATAAATTAATTTTAAAAGGTTTAGGTTTACGTCGTATTAATCATATTGTGAAAAGAAAGCAAAATAAATCTATTTTAGGAATGATAAAAAAAGTTTTTTATCTTTTAGAAGTAAGAAGATAGACGAGGATCTTTATGTATTTAAATACTGTTTTTTTAGATTGTAGAAATAAAAAAAAAAAACGTTTGGGAAGGGGTATTGGTTCTGGTTTTGGAAAAACTTCTGGAAGAGGGCATAAAGGTCAGAAATCTAGAACTGGAGGTGGAATTCGTAGAGGGTTTGAAGGTGGTCAAACACCATTTTATCGAAGAATTCCAAAATTTGGGTTTGTGTCTTGTAAAAAAAAATATAGTACAGAAGTGAGATTATCTGAATTATTATCTTTTAAGAAAAATGAAATAGTAAATTTAAAGAATTTAATCAAGAGAAACATTATTAACTCTTGTATAAGGTATGTCAAAATAATTTCTTCTGGGATTATTAATTTTCCTATAATTGTAAAAGGAATTAAAGTTACAAAAGGTGCACGTAAAATTATTGAATCTTGCGGGGGAACAATTGAGGAATAAAATAATAACATGGAAAAATTTAATTTAGGGTTAAATTATCAAGATATCAGAGTAAATTTTTCTGATATACAAAAAAGAGTTTTATTTTTAATTTTTGCTTTAATTATTTTTCGTTTAGGATCTTTTATTCCTATTCCTGGAATTGATATTTTTGCTTTATCAAAATTATTAAATCATCAAGAAGGAACTCTTGTTGAGATGTTAAATATTTTTTCTGGAGGAGCATTAAGTAGAGCTTCAATTTTTTCTTTAGGAATTATGCCTTATATTTCTTCTTCAATTATTGTACAATTATTGACTTTTATATATCCTTCTTGGAAAAATTTAAAAAAAGAAGGTGAAGTTGGTCGTATTAAAATTAATCAATATACAAAAAATTTAACGTTAGTAATAGCTATCATACAAGCTTCTGGGATTTCTTTAAGTTTATCAAATATTCCAGGAATAAGACGTTTAATTTTTAAATTAGATGCTGTTTTTTATATAACTGCAATTATTAGTTTAGTTACTGGTACAATTTTTTTAATTTGGTTAGGTGATTTGATTACAGAAAATGGAATAGGAAATGGAATTTCTGTCATGATTTTTGCAGGTATTGTTTCTCATTTGCCAGTTGTAATTTCCCATACTATATCTGAACTAAAATTAGGACATTTTCATTTTATGTTGTTTATTTTATCATTATTATTTATTTTTTTGATTATTTTTTTTGTAGTTTTTATAGAAAAAAGTCAACGGAAAATACCGATTTATTATTCAAATCAACAACAAAGATATAAAATGCATTTGACGCAAGTCTCACATTTACCTTTAAAAATTAATATGTCTGGAGTAATTCCAGCAATTTTTGCTTCTAGTATTATTTTATTTCCATTGACAATTATTTCTTGGTTAAGAGATTATCATAAAAATTCTTTAAATTTTTTTAATATTCTTTTTGATAATTTTCAACCTGGAAAATCGATATATATTATTTTTTATGCGATATCTATAATTTTTTTCTGTTTTTTTTATACTAATTTAGCTTTCAATGCGCGAGAAACTTCTGAGAATTTAAAAAAATCAGGAGCATTTATTCAAGGAATTAGACCTGGGAAGAATACTTCTGAGTACATTCAAAAAATTATGTTTAAATTAACATTTGTAAATTCAATTTATATTGTATTGATATGTTTAATTCCAGAATTTATGCGTCAAGTTATGCATACACCGTTTTATTTTGGAGGGACATCGTTATTAATTGTTGTTGTAGTAATTATAGATTTGATATTGCACATACAAACTTTGTTGTTGTCAAAACAATATAAATCTTCATTTAAAAGAGCAAATTTAAATTTATAAAAATAATTTTTTTTTAAATAAAAGTGAAAAAATATGAAAGTTCGAACTTCTATAAAAAAGTTATGCAGGAATTGTAAAATTATACGTAGAAGAAATGTTATGCGTGTTATATGTAAAAATAGTCCGAAACATAAACAGAAACAAGGGTAATTTTAATAAAATTTTATTTTATATTTATAAATAAGGAGTTTAAATTGGCACGTATTGCAGGAATTAATATTCCTGATCAAAAACGCACTTTGATTTCTTTAACATACATTTATGGTATTGGAAAATCTCGTGCTAAAATTATATGTAGGAATTTAAATATTTCTGAATCAATAAAAATTAGAGAATTAACGGAAAATCAAATTTCTATGTTAAGGTCTGAAGTTTTGAAATTTATTGTTGAAGGTGATTTACGTCGAACTAAAATTTTAAGTATTAAACGTTTAATAGATCTTGGGTGTTATAGAGGAATGCGTCATCGTAAAAAACTTCCAGTACGCGGTCAGCGTACAAAAACTAACGCACGAACTAGGAAGGGACCACGTAAATTAATCAAAAAATAATTTAGGAAAAAATATGCCGAAAAAAAAAAATCGTATTAAAAAAAGAATTAAAAAAAAAATAACAGATGGAGTTGCGCATATTTATGCTTCTTTTAATAATACAATTGTAACAATTACTGATAAACAGGGAAATGCTTTGGGATGGGCAACTTCTGGTGGATCTGGATTTCGAGGTTCTAGAAAATCAACTCCTTTTGCAGCGCAGGTTGCAGCAGAGAAATGTGTAGAAAAAATTAAAGATTATGGTTTAAAAAATCTTGAAGTAATGGTTAAAGGCCCTGGACCTGGTAGAGAATCCACAATACGTGCATTAAATACAGCAGGATTTCGTATTACTAATATTACGGATGTGACTCCTATTCCACATAATGGGTGTAGACCTCCGAAAAAAAGAAGAGTTTAAGTTTGATAAGAGGGAAGATGTATGGCTAAATATTTGGGTCCGAAGTTAAAATTAAGTCGTAGAGAAGGAACAGATTTATATTTAAAATCAGGATTAAGAAATATTGGATCAAAATGCAAAATTGATCATTTACCTGGTCAACATGGTTTAAAAAAGCAAAGATTATCAGATTATGGATTACAATTGCGTGAGAAACAAAAAGTTCGTCGTTTATATGGAGTATTAGAAAAACAATTTAGAAAATATTATAGATTAGCAGCGAAATCTAAAGGGAATACTGGAGAAAAATTATTACAATTATTAGAAAATAGATTAGATAATATAATTTATAGAATGGGATTTAGTACAACTAGAGCTGAAGCAAGACAACTAGTTAGTCATAAATATATTCAAGTTAATGATAAAATTGTAAACATTCCTTCATATCAAGTATTTCCTAATGATATAATTAAAATACGAAATAAGTTTCAAAAATATTTAAGAATTAAAGCTTCTTTAGAATTATCTGAGCAACGTGAAAAAGTTTCTTGGATAGATGTTGATACAAAAAAAATGACAGGAATTTTTCAAAGAGTTCCTGATCGTACAGAGTTATCTTCTGAAATTAAAGAACATTTAATTGTAGAACTTTATTCGAAATAATTATTTTAAAAGGTTGCATGTGATGTCTGATTCATTAATAAATTTTTTGAAACCACGTTTAGTTGATATTAAGCAATTTAGTGTTACTCATGCTAAGGTCACTTTAGAACCTTTAGAACGTGGATTCGGACATACTTTAGGAAATGCTCTTCGTAGAGTTCTTTTATCATCTTTACCTGGATGCGCTGTGACAGAAGTTGAAATAGATGGAATTTTACATGAATATACTAATAAAGTAGGAGTGCGTGAAGATATTCTTGAGATATTATTAAATTTGAAAGATTTAGCGGTTAATATTCATGGAAAAAATTCTGCAAATTTAATTATACAAAAAAAAGGAATTTGCAAAGTTACAGCTTCGGATATTAAATGTGATTCTAGTGTTGAAATTATTAAATTAGACCATTTAATTTGTCATTTGACAGATGAAAATGCTTCTATAAATATGAAAATAAAAGTTCAAAGAGGGAGAGGATATTCTACTGCATCATCTCGTATGCAAAATCAAAAAAAAGAAAATAATATTGGTAAATTATTTGTTGATGCATGTTATAGTCCAATAGAACGTATTTCTTATCTCGTCGAATCTGCACGTGTTAAACAAAGAACAGATTTAGATAAATTAATTATAGAACTAGAAACAAATGGAACAATTGATCCAGAAGATTCTATCAGAAAAGCAGCAACAATTTTATCAGATCAATTAGAAGCTTTTGTAGATTTAAAAGATATTTGCGAACCTATAGAGCAAGTGATTAAACCGGAGTTTGACGTTATTTTATTGAAACCTGTAGATGATTTAGAATTAACTGTCAGGTCTGCAAATTGTTTAAAAGCAGAATCAATACATTATATTGGAGATTTAGTTCAAAAAACGGAAGTAGACTTATTAAAAACTCCAAATCTTGGAAAAAAATCATTAACTGAAATTAAAGATATTCTAGCATCGCGTGGTTTGTCTTTAGGAACTAAATTAGAGAATTGGCCTCCGAAGAGTATTACAGAAAAATAAGATTTTTTTTTTTTTTTTTTTTTTTTTTTTTGAAGAGGAGGAATACTATATATTATGCGACATAAAAAAATTGGTCGTAAATTAAATAGAAATAGTAGTCATTTGAAAGCTATGTTAAATAATTTAAGTTGTTCGTTGTTATTATATGAAAGAGTAAAGACTACTTTAGCAAAATCAAAAGAATTACGAAGAATTATTGAGCCAATCATTACTGTTTCTAAAATAGATAATATACCTAATAGAAGATTAATATTTTCTAAAATTAGAAATAATTATCTTGTGCATAAACTTTTTAAAGATTTAGGACCCTTTTTTTTTAATAGAAATGGCGGTTATCTGAAAATTATAAAATGTGGTTTTAGAAATGGAGATAAATCTCCTATGGCGTATGTTTTATTAGTTGATAGAGAGAAAATACATAAAAATAATTTTTCAAAAAAATAAAATTTAAAATGTTTTATATAAAAAAAAACAAACGGTATTTTATGCCGTTTGTTTTTTATTTACTAGACATAAATTTTTAATTTAGTCTACTACCTACTAGAAAAAGGTTTTTATGAGAATTTATGATATCTTTAACATGATTTCTTTTTTTTCCTGGAAATTGTAGTTCTATTAATTTAATTATTTTTTTTTTTGTAGAAATTAATATGCCATTTTTGTTAGCTTCAAGAATTTTTCCAGGTGTATCTTGAATATGAGAATTAATTATTTTTGCTTTCCATACTTTAATCATATTTTTGTTTATAAAAAAATATGAACTAGGCCATGGATTAAAAGCTCGAATTTTTCTTTCAATATTTATTGCATATGTATTCCAATCAATTAATCCGTCTTTCTTTTTAATTATTTTCGTATATGTTGCTTTTTTTTCTATTTGTTTAATTTTTTTTATTTTTTGAGATGAAATAATTTTTAAAAATTTAACTAAAGATTTTTTTCCTATTATAGATAGTTTTTGACTTAAACTTTTACAAGTATCATTTTTTTTAATTATTAAAGATTTTTTATATAAAATATCTCCGGAATCAATTTTTTTATTTATTTGAATAATGGTAATTCCAGTTTTTTTTTCTCCAGAAAGAATCGCTGACTGTATTGGAGATGGACCACGAAATTTAGGTAATAAGGAGGTATGTAGATTGATACAACCATATGGAAAAGTGTTAATTATTTCTGTAGGAATAATGACTCCATAAGAAACAACTATCATAATATCCGCTTTTTTTTTTATAAAAAATTTTTTACTTATTATTGAATTCAATGATTTTGGTTGGAAAATTGGAATTTTATATTCTAGAGCAATTTTTTTTACTGCAGAATGTTTTTTTTTTTTTCCTCTTCCGCATTTTTTATCTGGTTTTGTTAATACGTATATAACATTAAATTTTTTTAAAATTAATTGGTTTAAATGTATTGCAGAAAATTTATTTGTTCCTGCAAAAAAAATTTTTTTTATACTCATTTAGATTAATGGATTTTTTTTGTTAATTTTTTATGGATTCTATTTTGTTTTAAAAGAGATAAATAATCAATAAATAATTTTCCTTTCAAATGATCTATTTCATGTTGAATACATAATGATAAAATATCTTGCGCATGTAAAATAAATTTTTTTCCATAAATATCATAAGCTTTCACAAGAATATATTTTTTTCTGACATAAGTTATATACCTATACTTTGGGATAGATAAACAACCTTCTTCAATTTTTAGAATTTTTCCAAATTTTTTTTTTATTTTTGGATTAATTAATATTAGTGGATTTTTTAAATTATGTATTTTATCTATAACAATAATTTGTAAAGGAATATTTACTTGTATTGCAGCTAATCCAATTCCTTGTTTTTTATACATAATATAGAACATTTTTTTAACTAGTGTTTTTAATTTTTTATCAAATTTTTTTACTGGTTTTGCTATTTTTCTTAATTTTTTATTAGGATATTTAAGTATTTTTAATTTTTTCATTTTTTTATTTTGTTTAATACAATAAATATATTTAAGAAAGTAGTTGTATATATTATAAGTATTTTATATTTCTTTAAATAAATAATTTTTTTTCATAATATTTTAAAAAAAATTAATTTATAAAATATGAAATTTTTTAAAGAAATTTTTCATAAAACTTTAATCTTATAATTTAAGTTCTATTGAAGAAGTATTTTTTATAGATTAAAAAATTTAAACACAATATCATTTTTCAGTGTGAACATTATTAAATTAATATTTAATGTTAAAAATTTTAAATTTATGAAAATTTTTTTGATATTTCATATATTGTAATATATTTCAATATAAATAAATTTTTTTATTAAAATCTTGTAAATGAAAATTTTTTGTACAGATTATTTTAAATGAATTTTATAGAAATTTTTTAAATATTTTTTTAATATAAAAATAGTATATTTTTTATATTTTCTAAATAAAAGATTTATAGTTAATAATTAAAATTTTATTGGAGAGAATTTTTATGAATAAAGAGTTTAAAAATAGTTTATATGCTGTTTTTGGAAATCCTATTGATCATAGTCAATCTCCTAAAATACATAATTTTTTTTTAAAAAAATATAATTTTCATGAAAATTATATACGTGTATGTCTTGAAAAGGAAAATTTTTTATCTGATATACTTTTTTTTTTTAAAAATGGAGGGAAAGGAGCAAATATTACTCTTCCCTTTAAAGAAAAAGTTTTTTCAATATGTGATTCTATTACAGAAAGAGCGCGTATAGCTGGTGCTATTAATACAATTAAAAAGACTAAAAAAAAAGGACTTTTAGGAGACAATACTGATGGAATAGGATTTTTGTCAGATTTAATTTTTAAGAAATTAATAAAAAAGAATTTTAATATATTGTTATTAGGAGCTGGAGGAGCGGCTCGTGGAGTTTTACATCCATTATTGAATTTTAAATGCAATGTTTATATTACTAATAGAACTTTTTCTAAAGCAGAATATTTGTCAGAGAAATTTAAGAAATTTGGTAATATACAGTCTGTATCTTTAAATTCTTTACATAGAAAAAATTATAATTTAGTAGTTAACGCTACGTCTACTAGTGTATTGAATATTTCTCCTGTAATACCTTCTAGTTTAGTTTCAAAGAAAACGATTTATTATGATATGTTTTATGGAGAAAAAAATACTTCTTTTATAAATTTTTGTAAAAAGCATGGAGCTCAAAAAGTTTTTAATGGGTTTGGTATGTTAGTAAATCAAGCAGCTCACTCATTTTTTTTATGGAAAAAAATTTTTCCAAATGTAAATGATGTATTTTATTTTTTGAAAGAAAAACAGTGACGTGATGAAATAATCTATTTTATTCAGTTTTTTAGTATATTTTTATGTCTTATATTTGAAGTTTTTAAAAATACTTGACTCTTTTTTTTTGAATATGTAGAATAGTAAGTATAAAAAATTTTATTTAAAAAAGTTTTTAATTTTTTATTAAATTTTTTTTCTAGTCCCCTTCGTCTAGCGGTCTAGGACACTGCCCTTTCACGGCGGCAACAGGGGTTCAATTCCCCTAGGGGACAATTTATTGTATAAAATATATTTTTATTTATAAAATATTATGATATAATAAGTTTTTAATAAAAGTATTTAAGTTTTTATTTTTTAGTTCTTTAAAAATTCGGAAACAAGTATAAAATAAATTTATATTAAAAAACCAAAAGACACCTGTGGGTTGTAAGGTTAAGTAAAATAAGCGTACATGGTGAATGCCTTGGCAGTCAGAGGCGATGAAGGACGTGCTAATCTGCGAAAAGCGCCGGTAAGTTGATAAGAAACGTTATTAGCCGACGATATCCGAATGGGGAAACCCATCACATTTTTATGTGATATTATTTATTGAATATATAAATAAATAAAGCAAACCAGGGGAACTGAAACATCTAAGTACCTTGAGGAAAAGAAATCAATTGAGATTCCCTAAGTAGTGGCGAGCGAAAAGGGAAAAGCCCTGAGTAATAATTATATTATATTTTTTAATAGAATAATTTTGGAAAAATTAGCGATACAAGGTGAAAGCCCCGTATATGAAAAAAAATATATTATAAGCTCAAAAAGTAGAACGAGACACGTGAAATCTTGTTTGAAGATAGGGGGACCATCCTCTAAGGCTAAATACTCCTGACTGACCGATAGTGAACTAGTACCGTGAGGGAAAGGTTAAAAGAACCCCTGTTAGGGGAGTGAAATAGATCCTGAAACCGTGTACGTACAAGCAGTAGGAGCTCAATTTTTTAGAGTGACTGCGTACCTTTTGTATAATGGGTCAGCGACTTGTACTCTGTAGCAAGGTTAACCGAAATTTTTAAGGGGAGCCGTAGGGAAACCGAGTCTAAAATGGGCGAATTAGTTGCAGGGTACAGACCCGAAACCCGGTGATCTAGCCACGGGCAGGTTGAAAATTAGGTAAAACTAATTGGAGGACCGAACCGACTGATGTTGAAAAATCAGCGGATGACCTATGGTTAGGGGTGAAAGGCCAATCAAACCGGGAGATAGCTGGTTCTCCTCGAAAGCTATTTAGGTAGCGCCTCGTGAATTCATCTATAGGGGTAGAGCACTGTTTCTGTTATGGGGGTCATACCGACTTACTAGGCCGATGCAAACTCCGAATACTATAGAATGCTATCACGGGAGACACACAGCGGGTGCTAACGTTCGTTGTGGAAAGGGAAACAACCCAGATCGCCAGCTAAGGTCCCAAAATTATAGTTAAGTGGGAAACGATGTGAGAAGGCAAAAACAGCCAGGATGTTGGCTTAGAAGCAGCCATCATTTAAAGAAAGCGTAATAGCTCACTGGTCAAGTCGGCTTGCGCGGAAGATTTAACGGGGCTAAACTATATACCGAAGCTGCGGCAGTAAAATTTTTACTGGGTAGAGGAGCGTTCTGTAAACTGTTGAAGATACATTGTAAAATGTATTGGAGGAATCAGAAGTGCGAATGCTGACATGAGTAACGATAAAGCAGGTGAAAAACCTGCTCGCTGAAAAACTAAGGTTTCCTGTCCAACGTTAATCGAGGCAGGGTAAGCCGACCCCTAAGGCGAGGCTGAAAAGCGTAGTCGATGGACAACAGGTTAATATTCCTGTGCTTGAATTTATTGCGAAGGGAGGACGAAAAAGGTTAGATTATCCAAGCGATGGTTGTCTTGGTTTAAACGTGTAGACGTGAATATTTAGGAAAATCCGAATATTTGTTAAGTTAAGGCGTGATGACGAGTTATTACGGTAACAAAGTAATTGATACCATGTTTCCAAGAAAATTCTCTAAGCATCAGATAAATTCAAATCGTACCACAAACCGACACAGGTAGTTAGGTAGAGTATACTAAAGCGCTTGAGAGAACCCAGGTGAAGGAACTAGGCAAAATGGTGCCGTAACTTCGGGAGAAGGCACGCTAACACGTAAGTAATAGGATTTACTTCTAAAGCTGAAGTTAGTCGAAGATACCAGCTAGCTGCAACTGTTTATTAAAAACACAGCACTGTGCAAACATGAAAATGGAAGTATACGGTGTGACGCCTGCCCGGTGCCGGAAGGTTAAGTGGAAAGGTTAGAATGAAAGTTCAAAGCTTTGAAATGAAGCCCCGGTAAACGGCGGCCGTAACTATAACGGTCCTAAGGTAGCGAAATTCCTTGTCGGGTAAGTTCCGACCTGCACGAATGGCGTAATGATGGCCAGGCTGTCTCCACCCGAGACTCAGTGAAATTGAACTCGCTGTGAAGATGCAGTGTACCCGCGGCAAGACGGAAAGACCCCGTGAACCTTTACTATAGCTTGACATTGAATATTGATATTTAATGTGTAGGATAGGTGGGAGGCATTGAATCTGATGCGCCAGCATCAGTGGAGCCACACTTGAAATACCACCCTTTAAATATTAATATTCTAACCTAGTACCGTAAACCGGTACAGAGACAATGTCTGGTGGGTAGTTTGACTGGGGCGGTCTCCTCCTAAAGAGTAACGGAGGAGTACAAAGATTGGCTAGTTACGGTTGGAAATCGTAATTTTCGTGCAAAGGCATAAGCCAGTTTAACTGAGAGCGTGATGACGCGATCAGATGCGAAAGCAGGTCTTAGTGATCCGGTGGTTCTGAATGGAATGGCCATCGCTCAACAGATAAAAGGTACTCCGGGGATAACAGGCTAATACCGCCCAAGAGTTCATATCGACGGCGGTGTTTGGCACCTCGATGTCGGCTCATCACATCCTGGGGCTGAAGTAGGTCCCAAGGGTATGGCTGTTCGCCATTTAAAGTGGTACGCGAGCTGGGTTTAGAACGTCGTGAGACAGTTCGGTCCCTATCTGCCGTGGGCGTTGGAAGATTGAGGGGGGTCTATTTCTAGTACGAGAGGACCGAAGTGGACGTATCACTGGTGTTCGGGTTGTCATGCCAATGGCATTGCCCGGTAGCTATATACGGAAAAGATAAGTGTTGAAAGCATCTAAACACGAAACTTGCCCCAAGATTAATCTTCCCTGAAACTTTCTTTAAAAGAAAGTTTACTGAAGGGTCGTTGTAGACTACGACGTAGATAGGCTAGATGTGTAAGCACAGTAATGTGTTAAGCTAACTAGTACTAATTTCCCGAGAGGCTTAACCTTACAACGCCAGAGGTGTTTTAAGAAAATAATTTTATTTTAATAAAGGCTTGTTTTCCGATTTTTTATAAAAATTTTTATATATTAGTATTTTAATATTATATTAGAATAATATTCTATAAAAATTTTTTTAATAGTCTGGTAAAAATAGTGTAATGGAACCACCTGAATCCATTCCGAACTCAGAAGTGAAACGTTATAACGCCAATGGTAGTGCAGGGTTTCCCTGTGTGAGAGTAGGACATCTCCAGACTATTAAATTGATTAAATAGTTTTATTTTATTTATTTTTATACATTCTATTTAATAAATTAAATAATTTTTTATAATTTTTTTTTTAAATAAAATTATTTCAAGAATAATAAATGTGATGATTTTGTATTTTATTTTTAAACGTTTCTATAAATTTTATTTGTAATTTAATATTTAAAAATTTTTATTTTTTTTAATTTATTGTTCAGATAATTTTTTGTATATATGTTTGATAAAAAATTTTAAAATTTAGCATTTAATATAAGAATTATATTTATTTTCATGTAAAGGTAATAAAAGATGTCTAAGATTAAAGGTAATGTTAAATGGTTTAATGAATCAAAAGGTTTTGGATTTATTACTCCTGAAGATGGAAGTAAAGATGTTTTTGTGCATTTTTCAGCGATTCAAAGTAATGGATTTAAAACTTTAGCAGAAGGGCAAAGTGTAGAATTTGAGATTACGGAAGGAGAAAAAGGTCCATCTGCAACTAACGTTACCAGTATATAATTTTAATTAATATTTTAAATTAATAAATAATTTACGAAATATTAAAACTGTTCAGTACATAACATCTTTAAAGTACTGAACAGAAAATTTTTTCTTTTAAAAAATTATTTTTACAAATTTCATATAACCAATATTTTCATAAACATATTTTATTTCATGAAAATCTTTTGCATAAATAATAATTTCATAAGATAAATATTTTTTTTTCGCACTCATTTTAATTTTTTTTTTTTGAATAATAATTTTTTTTTTATTTAATATAAAATTTATTTTTTTTATAATATTTTTTTTGTTAAAACATATAATTTTAAACATGAATAAAGTAGGAAAATTTAATATTTTTTCTATTTTTTTGTACATAATTTTATTTTTTATAAAAAAATTTTATTTAAAGAGAAAATATCGATCGAGAAAATAAATGTTAAAAATATTTAATACTTTAACTCGAAAAAAAGAAATTTTCAAACCAATTGAAAAAAAAAAAATTTCTCTATACGTTTGTGGTGTTACTGTATATGATTATTGTCATATTGGTCATGCACGAACATTTATATTTTTCGATGTTGTTAATAGATATTTTAAAAAATTAGGTTATAAAGTTAAATATGTCAGAAATATTACAGATATTGATGATAAAATTATTTTAAAATCGAAATTAAAAAAGATTGATTATAAAATTTTAACTAAAAAAATGATTAATTCAATGACAATTGATTTTGATCATCTTAACATTTTAAAGCCAGATTTTGAACCTCTTGTTACAAATCATATCTCAGAAATTATTTCTTTTATTAGTATTTTGTTAAAAAAAAAATATGCTTATATAAATTTTAATGGAGATGTTGTTTTTCCTATTAATAAATTCAAAAATTATGGAGAATTATCTAGAAAAAAATATATAAAAAAAGATTATAATAATACAATATATTCTGAAAAAAATGATTTTATTTTATGGAAAAAAAGTAAAAATACAGAATTTTTTTGGGATTCACCATGGGGAAACGGAAGACCTGGATGGCATATAGAATGTTCTACAATTTGTTATAAGTATTTTGGTTCGAGTTTAGATATACATGGTGGTGGTAGTGATTTAATTTTTCCACATCATGAAAATGAAAATGCTCAATCTATTTGTTTTAATCAAAAAAAGTATGTAAATTATTGGATGCATACTGGAATGATAATTCTAAATAATAGAAAAATGTCTAAATCATATGGAAACATTTTTTTAATAAAAGATTTAAAAAATAAATTTTTATCAGATGCAATACGTCATTATTTTCTCTCTACAAATTATCGTCATCCAATTTATTATAATATTGAGAATTTAAGAAATTCTGAAAAAGTAATAAAGAAATTTTATTTTTGTATCAATTTAATTCATATAAATAAAAATAAAATTAATTTTAAAAATAATTCATGTAAATATATTAATTTATTTAAACAATATATGGATAATAATTTTAATACTCGAGAAGCTTTATTTATTTTATTACGATTATCTAAAAAAATAATTTATTTATATAAATCTGAAAATTTTCAAAAAGCACAGTTTTTTTCTGAAAAATTATTTTATTTAGGTAAAATTTTAGGTTTTTTTTTGTTCAAAGATTTTCGTCAAGATGAAAATAATTTAAATAAAGAAAATTCAAAATTAAAAAAAATTAAAAAGTTAGTAAAATTACGAGAACAAGCAAGAAAGTTAAATTTATGGGAAAAATCTGATTTTTTAAGAGAAAAATTGATAAAATTAGGAGTTTATGTAGAAGATCAAAAAGATAAGACTTTTTGGAAAATTGTTGAATAATTTTTTATTATTTTTATGAATTTTTATCGTAATATTTTTCACAAGCAAAAATAGTATTTTTTAGTAAACTAATTACTGTCATCGGTCCTACGCCTCCTGGAACTGGAGTTATATATGACGCTTTTTTATAAATTGAATCAAAATCAACATCTCCTACTATTTTACCATTTTTTAATTTATTAATTCCTACATCAATAATGATTGCTCCTTTTTTAATCCACTCTCCTTTTAAAAATTTCGCTTTTCCAATAGCAATAACAATTAAATCTGCATTTTTAATATATTTATATATATTTTTTGTAAATCTATGTGTAATTGTTGTTGTACATCCTTCTAATAGAAATTCTAGCATCATCGGTCTACCAACAATATTAGATGCACCTATTACCAATGCATGCATGCCTTTTAGTCGAATTTTATATTTTCTTAAAAGTGTTATTATCCCTAATGGAGTACATGCTCTTAAATTTGGTTTTCTTTGACATAAAAGTCCAGTATTTAATGGATGAAATCCATCTACGTCTTTTTTATAAGATATTTTTTTTAAAATATTTAATGTATTTATTTTTTTTGGAAGAGGTAATTGAACAAGAATGCCATGAATTTTTTTATTTTGATTTAATTTTTTTATTTTTTTTATTATTTTTTTTTCTGTTATTTGATCATTTAAATGATATATTTTTGATATGATTCCGATTTTATTACATGCAATTTTTTTATTTTTTACATAAATTTTAGAAGAAGGATCATTTCCAATTAAAACGACAGCTAATCCTGGAATAATAAGTTTATTTTTTTTCCGTAATAATATTTTTTTTTTTAATTTTTTTTGTATTTTTTTTGCGATTTTTATTCCATTAATAATTTTTGCGATCATATATTTCTCGTTTTTATTTTATTTTTTTAAAATATTTTTTAATTTTTTTTTTTTTTTTTTTTTTTTTTTTTTGTATTTTTTATAATCATAGAAATTTTTTTAGATAGTAATATTTTTAATGATATTAAAAATAATTTACTAGTATTTTAAAAAAAAATAATTTATAATAATGAAGAGTAATTATTTTTATATAAAAAAATTTATAAGCGCTTTTAGCTCAGTTGGATAGAGCAACGGCCTTCTAAGCCGTGGGTCACAGGTTCGAATCCTGTAAAGCGCATTTTTTAAAAAATAATTTATTAAAAATTTTTTTGATTGTATTTTGAATAGAAATTTTATTTTTGTCTCCGTTTATTTTGATATATTTTATTTTTTTATATTTTTTTTGTTTTTCATAATATTGAGAGATTTTTTTTTGAAATAAATTAAATTCATTTAATCTTTTTTGAATAATTTTTTTGGTATCATCTTTTCTTGTAATTAATAAATCACCTGTAATATCGTCTTTGTTTTTATGTAATGGAGGATTATAGACATCATGATATACTCTTCCGGATGGTTCATGAATTTTCCTTCCTAATGCTCGTTTTAGTATATTTTTTTCTGAAACTAATAATTCTAAAACAAGATTTATTTTAAAATTATTTTTTTGAATAATTTTTGCTTGATTCAACGTACGAGGATATCCATCTAAAATATAACCTTTCATGCAATCTTTTTGCATTAATCTTTTGTTTAATAATTTAATTATTATTTTATCATTGATTAACTCTCCTTTATTAATTTTTTTTTGGATTTTTTTATATTTTGTATTATTTTTTTTGTTAATAATTTTTCGCAATAAATCTCCTATTGATATTTTTGGTATTTTATATTTTTCTGAAATAAATGTTGCTTGTGTCCCTTTTCCAGAATTTGGTGCTCCTATTAAAATAATACGCATTTGATCTCGCTTTTAATGATAAATTTTTTGAAAATTCATTGTGAAAAAATTTTTTATATGTTTAAATTGATATCTTTTGGAAGAGGAATTCCTTGAGAAATTTTAGCCAGTCTTTTTTTTCTTTCTTCAGAAATTTTAACAAGAGCATTATTAAATGCAGCTACTATTAAATCTTCAATAATTTCTTTCTCTTCTTCTTTAAATAAAGTCGAATCAATTTCTATTTTTTTACAATGATGTTTTCCTGTCAATGTAATTTTAATCAATCCTGCTCCAGATTCTCCTATTACAGTTATAGAATTTATTTCTTTTTTTATATTTTTCATATTTTCTTGCATTTTTTGTGCTTGTTTCATTAAATTTCCTAAATTATTTTTATTAAACATAGTTTTCTCTTTGTTATTTTTTTTTTTTTTATAAAATTTTATTTTTAATAGAGTATTTTTTATATTTCTATTGTTTGCAATAAAGTAAGTTCCATACCAATTTTTTTTGAAGGTGCATATGATAGATCTTTTCTTCCATTTAAAAGAATTGAGTAACATTTTTGAATTTCTTTAATATTTTTTCTTTTAGAAATTTTTTTTAAAATTTTTATATGATTTTTATTATATTTTTCTGATTTCCAATGGACTGAGCATAATTTTAATATATATATATAATATAATAATTTTAATAATTCTATTAATATTTGGTCCGGTTCAATATCTAAAGATAAAATTTTTTCTTGTAAAAAAAATATTTTTTTTATATCTTTCTTTAAGATTGCTGATATTAAATTTATAAAATTTTCGTATTTATATTTTCCTAACATTTTTTGAACTTTTTTTTCGATAATTTTACCATTTCCTATTGCGATTGCTTGTTCTAATAAACTTAATGCATCTCTCATACTACCGTCTGCTGAAGAAGCGATAAGTTTTAATGTATTTTTTTCAAAAAATATTTTTTCAGAGTTTAGTATTTTTTTTAATTGATTTTTAATTTTTTTTGATTTTATTTTTTTTAAATGTAATAGTATACATCTTGAAACAATGGTTTTAGGTATTTTTTCTATATTTGTTGTTGCTAATATAAATTTAACATGTTTTGGAGGTTCTTCTAATGTTTTAAGTAGGGCATTAAAACTATATCTAGATAACATATGAACTTCATCAATTAAGAATATTTTAAATCTTTCTTTTATAGGAGAATATTTTGAGTTTTCTAGTAATTCTTTAATATCTTCGACTTTAGTTTTTGAAGCTGCATCTATCTCAATTAAATCTGGACTATAATTTTTTTTTATTTCCGTACAAGAACTACATTTTTTACATGGATTGATAGAAATTTTTTTTTGACAATTTAAACATTTCGCTAAAATCCGTGCAATTGTTGTTTTTCCTATTCCTCTTGTTCCACATAAAATCCATGCTTGATGTATTTTTTTTAATTTTATACTATTAGATAACGCTTTTATTATATATTTTTGACCGATAACTTCTGTAAAGTTTTCTGGTCTCCATTTTCTTGCAAAAACCTGATAAGTCATATTTTTTTTTATTTAAAAATAATTTATATTTTATATGCTATCATAATTAAAATTAATTTTCATTAATGATAGGTAAATACTTTTTTGAATATAAAAAGAAATCTTGTTTTTTTTTAAAAAATAATGTATATTCAAAATAGAATTTTTTTTAAGTGCTTTATAAGTAAAGCTATATGATGTTTATTTGATTTAAATACTTAGTCAGGTCTGGAAAGAAGCAGCTATCTTAAGTCATGCATGCATATAGATTTTTATGAATAAAGCACTTAAAAATAAATAGTTATTTTAAAAAAAAATATTTTTTTCTTTCAGTAATTGAGAGTTGTACATTTCATAATATTTTTTCTTCATGTCCATTAGTTTTTTATGGTTTCCTTGTTCAACTATTTCACCTTTATTTAGAACTATTATTTTATCTGCTTGTGTTACTGTAGATAATCTATGTGCAATCATAATTAAAGTTGTTTTTTTTCTAATTTTAAATAACGATTTTTGAATTAATTTTTCTGTTAAAGAATCTATATTTGCTGTTGCTTCATCTAAAATTAGTATTTTTGGTTTTCTTATTAATGCTCTTGCGATAGAAATTAATTGTTTTTGACCAACTGACAAATTTTTTCCTTGTTCACTAAGATTTGTGTGAATTCCTTTGGGTAAAGATAAAATTAGTTCATTTAAATGTACTAATTTTATTATTTTAATAATTTTTTCATATTTTATTTTTTTTCCTAATGTAATATTTTTTAATATACTTACTGGTAATATAATTGGTTCTTGTTGAATTAATGAAATAGAATTTCTTAATGAAAGATGACTAATTTTTTGTATTTTTTCTTGATCTAAAAGTATTTCTCCACTATTTGGTTTATAATATCCCATTAATAGACTAGCTAATGTACTTTTTCCACTTCCAGTTTTTCCAACAAATGCAATAAATTTATTTTTTTTAACTTCTATATTGATATTTTTTAATATATATTTATCTTTTTTTTTGTATTTAAAAAATAAATTTTTAATAATAATATTTCCATTACGAATATTTTTTTTAATTAACCCATATTCTTGTTTTGGTGTGTCCATTAATTGAAAGATTCTTTCTCCAGCAACAACAGCTTTTTGTAAAAGTGGTTGCTGACTTGCTACTGAAATTAAAGGTTCATTTAAACGTGATAAATAACTAATAAAAGCATATAAAACTCCAACTTTAAATGTGTTTACATCAGACATAATACATAACAGCATAATTCCAGATAATATCATTGATGATAAAAAATTTAATAAAGGTCTTAATAGAAATCCTTCTAATTTTAGTGCTTTCATTTTATATTTATAGTGCATATGACTGGTATCAACAATTTTTTTTAAAAATTTTTTTTCTTGTTGAAATTGTTGAATTATTGTGATCCCGTTAACTATTTCATTAAATTCATGGTATATTTTAGATAAATAATGTCTAATTTTTTTTAATATAGGGATACTATAATGTTGATATGCAAAAATTATCAATAAAACAATTGGAATTAGAGTAATTGCAATACATGCCATTTTCCATGAGAGAATAAACATAGCTATTATTACTATAAATACTAGCACAGAACTATTTACAACAGATCCTAATGTTGTATCATAAAGTTCTCGAATAGATTCCGTATCATTAGTTATTTTTGAAATAATATGACCGATTGGTTGTCGATCATAAATTTTTATAGGTAACATCAATGTTGATTTCATAACGTCGTATCTTAAATTTTGAATGACTTTTATAGATACTTTATTAAATATAATATTTTGAGAATAATATAGAATTACAGATGAAACTTGTAATATAATAAATCCAATCATATTAGATAAAATAATTAATTTTGAACATTGATGTTTTTCTAAAATATTTTTTATAAAGTTACTAATTAAAATCGGTCCTAAAACTTCAGATAATGCTGCGGATAAAAGTAAAAAGATCCCTAAAAAAAGTTTTTTTTTAAAAGGTTTTCCATATTTTACTAATCTTTTTAGAGTAGGCCAAAATTTTATAAAATTATGCATGTATTATATCCTTTTATTACATTTTTTATTTTTTTCTATTTTCTTATTTTTTATAATTTTCTATTTTTTTAGAATAATGAAGCGCTATACCAATTTTTATTTTTAATTAAATGCATATGCGTTCCTCGATCAACTATTTTTCCTTTTTTCATAATAATAATTTCATTTGATTTTCTTAGTGTGGAAAGTTTATGGGAACTCATAATAATCGTAGTGTGTTTTTTTTTCCATTGAAAAAGATTTTTTAAGATTTTCTTTTCAGTACTTCCATCAACGGCAGATAAAGCATCATCTAAAATAAGAATTTCAGGTTCTAAAATTAAAGCACGAGCAATAGCTATTCTCTGTTTTTGGCCTCCTGAGAGTAAGATTCCATTTTCTCCTATTAAAGTATTATATTGATTTTTTAATTTTAAAATTTCTTTATTCATATTTACTATATCAAGATATTTTTGTACTTTTTTGTAAGTTATATTATTTTTTCCAAAAGTAATATTATTTAAAATGGTATCAGAAAATAAAAATGTTTCTTGATTTACTACTGCAATTTTTTTTTTCCATTGTTTTAGTTTATATTTATATAATGGTGTATTTCCATATAAAATTTTTCCAGAAGAAGTGTCAAAATTTCTTTGTATAAGTTGAAATAAAGTACTTTTTCCAGATCCTGTAGGTCCACATACTCCTAATGTGTTTCCATTTTTGATAGATATAAATATATTTTTTAATGATGGTTTTTTATTTTTTTTATAAAAAAATTTTTTAATTTTTATTGTTATATTTTTTGGTTTTTTTGGAATATTTTTATTTCCACTGGTAACAGAAATAGGAAAATTTATTATTTTTTGTATTCTGTTCCATGCTGAACTTCCTCTTTCAACAATATTAAACATCCATGCTAATGCTAACATAGGCCAAATCATTAAACCAAGATACATAATAAAACTTGTTAATTGACCTAATGTAATTACTTTATTCCAAACTAACCAGCTTCCACTAGAAACAGCTAGAAGATTGGATAGAGCAATAGACAAATATATTACTGGATCAAATTTTGCATCTACTTTTGCTACTTCAATATTTTTTTTACTAGATTTTTTTATTAATTTTAAAAATTCATCTAGTTGTATTTTTTCTAATCCAAATGCTCTAACCATTCTGATACTTGTAAGAATTTCTTGAGTTTTATTATTAACGATAGAAAAAGATTTTTGATATTCAAAAAATTTTCTATGTAGCTCTTTTCCATATTTTTTAATAAAAATTGTCATAATTGGCATAGGAATTAATGTAAATAATGTTAATTTATAGCTGATTTGTGTACACATTACTATTAAAACAGAAAGTCCCATTACTGTTGAGTCAACTAATGTTAATACACCTTCTCCTGCTGCAAAAACAATTCTTTCAATATCGTTACTAACACGTGTAATTAGATCTCCAGTTCTATTTTGTAAGTAGAAATCTGAGTTTTGTTTAATAATTGCTTTATAAAATAAAGCTCTTAATTTAATTGCTAATTTATATGATGCTCCAAAAAGTAATATTCTCCATATATATCTTAAAACGTATATTGAGAATGCTATAAATATCATTATATAAATCCATTTAATGGATTCCTGAAAAGAAGCATTTTTTTTTATGATTGAGTCAACTAAAATTCCTACTATTTTAGGAGGAATAATTTGCATGAATGAAATTATAATTAATATTAGTACAGATCCTAAATATCTTTTCCATTCTTTTATAAAATACCAACCTAGTTGCTTAAATAATCTCACAAGAAAATCCTAATTTTAAATATTAATTACATGTGTTTAATTAATTCGATATATATTTAAAAAAATTTTAAGTATGTCGCACTATTTGTTTCTTTACTTTTTATTCATAATTTTTAAAAGAAATTTTCATTCTCTAATTTTAGTTTTAAAAATATTTTTTTTAGATATAAAGTACATGTTGTATATAAAATATATTTTTTTTTATTAGATAGTTGTGTATAAAATTTTTTATATATTTTTAAAATAATCCATTTATTTTTATAATTTGTGATTCTCATATAAATTGGTTTTATTTTAATTATTTTTTTTACGGTGTATCTTTTTAAATAAAAATTTTTATTTTGATGCAAAATATATTTTTTTTGTTTAAATCTAATATTTTTTTGATTAAGCATATTAGATGATTTTTTTTGTATTTTTGGTTTTATTTTTTTTAATTTTTTTAATGAAATTATTTTGGATTGATTTATTTTCATCAAATAAATTATTTTTTTTTCAACCATTTTTAATGGTTGAGGTATTGATTGCGTCAATTTTTTTATTTGTATCATATATTTATTTTTATTATCTAAAATAAGATAATTAATTTTTTTTTTTTTATTTACTATATTTTTTTTTTGCTTTACTAAAAATTTTTTTATATTCTTTTTATTTAATATTTGAGGAATATCATTGATTAAGAACTTTTGTGTTTTTTGATTTTTTACATTACATTCTTGTTTTGTTAAACAAGAATAGTTTTTTTGATTTATAGATAAAAAATTTTTTTTACAAATTTTTTTATTTTTTTTTTTTTTATTTAGATACCTCGTTTGTAAAACAATCATTTTTTTTTTTATATTGTAATTGAAAGTATTGTTTTTTTTATCTTTTTGATATTTTTTTTTTTTTGAAATAATTTTGATTAAATGGTTCTTCTGTAAATTTTTTTTTTTTTGTAAGAAATATTTTTATAAATTTAATTTTAAATATTTTATTTTTATCAAACAATTTTTTATTTTTTATATAAAAATTTTGTATGTCTCTTTTTATTACATGTTGTTGTGAAAATATTTTTTTTATACTAATTTTGGATATTCGACATAAAAATTTTTTTGAATAAGTTTTAATAATTTTGTGTGTTTCGTTTTTGCATAAAAGTTTTAATAAGAATATTTTATTAAAAAAAAAATTTTTTAAAGAAAAATTATTACTAGAATCTAAATTTTTTTTTATTAATTTATTTTTTTTTTTTTTTATGAAAAAATTTTTTGGAATAATTTGTGATGTGTTATTTATCTTAATTAATGTTTTTTTTTTTTTATTTTTAATTAAAACATTATAAATAAAATGACATTTTTTATTTCCATATAAAAAATTAGAAGAATAAGTTAACAATTTTTTATGTTCAGAGTGTTTTTTATGTGATTTTTTTTGTTTTTTATTTTTATTTGATGTGTGGTGGTGATGGTCTGGTGTTTTATGTTCTGGGTGGTGATGGTCTGGTGTTTTATGTTTTGGTTGGTGATGGTCTGGTGTTTTATGTTCTGGTTGGTGATGGTCTGGTGTTTTATGTTCTGGTTGGTGATGGTCTGGTGTTTTATGTTCTGGTTGGTGATGGTCTGGTGTTTTATGTTCTGGTTGGTGATGGTCTGGTGTTTTATGTTCTGGTTGGTGATGGTCTGGTGTTTTATGTTCTGGTTGGTGATGGTCTGGTGTTTTATGTTCTGGTGTTTTTTGATTTGGTTTTTTGTGGTCTGGTGTTTTATTTACTTCGTTTTTAATAATTTTTTCAACATTGCTTGCAGAGAAAAAATTTTTATATTCTTTACTAAGATATTTTTTTACAGCAGGGATATTGGCTATGCAAATGATACTTATAAGTATAAATAGAATTTTTATGAAAAAATTTTTTTGTAATTTTTGGAAAATATTTGAATTCATTTTTTATTCCTATTAATTATATTGTTAAAAAGTTATTTTTATTTATAAATAAATTTTTAGTGCAAAATTATTTATATGGATTCTTTGTTAAAGATAATTTTAAAACTTCTTGAATATTTTTAACTAAATATATTTTTATATTTGAAAGTATTTTTCTTGGTATTTCTTTAAGATTTTTTTGATTTTCTTTAGGTATAATAATATTTTTAATTCCTTCTCTATGTGCAGCTAAAATTTTTTCTTTTAAACCTCCAATAGATAAAATATTTCCATTTAAAGTAATTTCTCCAGTCATAGCAAAGTTTGATTTTACTGGATTTTTTGTTAAAGATGATGTAAGAGATGTGCATATAGAAATTCCAGCGCTTGGTCCATCTTTTGGAGTCGATCCTTCTGGAATATGTACGTGTATATCATTTTTTTCATAAAAATTTAAAGGGATATTTAATTTTTTTGCTTGTGTTCTTATTACTGTTAAAGCAGTTTGAATTGATTCTTTCATTACTTTTCCTAAACATCCTGTGAAAGATAATTTTCCTTTTCCGAAAACACATGCAGTTTGTATTTCAAGCGTTTCACCTCCACAAGATGTCCATGCTAAACCTGTAACTTGTCCTATTTGATTTTTTTTATTTATTTTTTTTGGATTTATTTTCTTAATACCCAAATATTTTTCTAAATTTTTTCTATTTATATGTATTTTTTTAATTTTTTTATTTAGTAATATTTCTTTTACAGCTTTTCTATATATTTTTGAGATTTTTTTTTCTAAATTTCGAACTCCCGCTTCTTTTGTATAATAACGTATTATATCTATAAGTGCTGGTTTTGTAATTGATATTTCTGTTTCTTTTAATCCATTTTCTTTAATTTTTTTGGGTTTTAAATAAGATTCATATATATGTATTTTTTCATCTTCTGTATATCCATATAATTGGATAATTTCCATTCTTTCAAGCAAAGGAATAGGAATATTAAAAGAGTTTGCTGTAGCAACAAACATCACTTCAGATAAATCATAATCTACTTCTAGATAATGATCATTAAATGAAAAATTTTGTTCTGGATCTAATACTTCTAATAAAGCCGAAGATGCATCAGATCTTGATTCATAAGACATTTTATCAATTTCATCTAATAAAAATAATGGATTTTTAACTTTTGTTTTAGATATATTTTGTATAATTTTTCCTGGCATTGATCCAATATATGTTCTTCGATGTCCTCGAATTTCTGCTTCGTCTTTTATTCCTCCTAATGACATTCTAATATATTTTCTTCCTGTTGCATCTGCTATTGATTTTCCTAGAGATGTTTTTCCAACTCCTGGAGGGCCTATTAAACATAAAATGGGACCTTTTATTTTATTTTTTCTATTTTGTACCGCTAAATGTTCTAATATGCGATCTTTCACTTTTTTAATACCATAATGATCAGTATTTAATTTTAATAATGCATGAGTTAAATTTTTTTTTATTTGTGTACGTTTATTCCATGGGATTTTTATCATCCAATCAATATAATTTCTTACAACTGTTGTTTCAGAAGACATATATGGCATAAGTTTTAATCTTTTTAATTCTTTTATGACTATTTTTTCAATGTTTTTTGGCATATCAGAAGATAATATTTTTTTTTTTAACTCAGAATATTCATAAATATCAGGATCTTCTTTTCCTAGTTCTATTTGAATAGCTTTCATTTGTTCATTTAAATAATATTCTTTTTGATTTTTTTCCATTTGTTTTTTAATTCTGTTTCGTATTTTTTTTTCAATTTTAAAAATTTTAATTTCAGATTCTAACATAGTCATTAAATGATCTAATCTTTTTTTGATATCAATCGTTTCTAATATTTTTTGTTTATCAATTAAATTAGATACAATATGTATTGCAATTGTATCTGTTAATTGTTCAATACTTTTAATTTTTTGTAATGATGTCATGATATCTAATGATATTTTTTTATTCAATTGTGAATATTTTTCAAATTGATTTAACAAAGTTCTTTTTAGAATTAAATTTTCTTTTTTTTGTATCTTTTTAGAAGAAATTATTTTTATTTCTCCTAAATATATTTTTTTTTCCAAATAAAAATTGATGATTTTTGCTCTTTTTTTTCCTTCTACAAGTATTTTAACTGTTCCATCAGGTAGTTTTAATATCTGTAAAATAGATGCGATTATTCCGATTTTGAATAAATCTTCTTTTTTTGGATCATTAATAGAGTTTTTTTTTTGTGTAATAAGCATTATTTTTTTATCTTTTTTTAAAGCTTTTTCAATACATTTAATAGAATTTTTTCGCCCAACAAATAATGGAATTACCATATAAGGATATATAACAATATCTCTTAATGGAAGAATATGCATTTTAATTATTTTACAAATTTTTGATTTCATACATTTTTCTCATTTTAATAATTTGATTATTTCTTATTTTTTTTGATCTTCTTTAAATAAAATTTTTGGATCTATGTTTTTTGTTATTGTATTTTTATTTATTATTATTTTTTCAATATTTTTTATTGATGGAACTTTATACATTGTTTTAAGTAAAATTTTTTCTAGAATAGCTCTTAATCCTCGAGCTCCTGATTTTCTTAGAATAGATTTTTCTGCGATTTTTTTTATAGATTTTTTACAAAATTTTAGTTGAATACCTTCAATTTTAAATAACTCTTTATATTGTTTTATTAAAGCATTTTTTGGTTTTTGTAGAATTTTTATAAGATCTTTTTTATTTAAATCTTTTAATTCTGCTATGATAGGAAATCTTCCTACAAATTCAGGAATTAAACCAAATTTTATTAAATCTTCTGGTTTGATTTTATTTTTTTTTATATTTTTTTGATTTTTTTTAGTTTTTTTATAAAATCCTATTTTTGATTTTTTATTTATTTTTTGTTCAAGAATGTTATTTATTCCTAAAAATGTTCCTCCACATATAAATAAAATTTTTGATGTATCAATTTGTATAAATTCTTGTTGCGGATGTTTTCTTCCTCCTTGTTGAGGGATGGAAGCTATTGTTCCTTCTATAATTTTTAAAAGCGATTGTTGTACTCCTTCACCAGAAACGTCTCTTGTTATTGAAGGATTACTAGATTTTTTTGAAATTTTATCTATTTCATCTATATAAATAATTCCAGATTGCGCTTTTTGAATATCAAAATTACATTTTTGAAGTAATTTTTGTACAATGTTTTCAACATCTTCTCCAACATATCCTGCTTCTGTTAATGATGTAGCATCGGCTATAGCGAATGGTACATTAAGTATTTTTGCTAATGTTTCTGCTAACAAAGTTTTTCCACTTCCTGTTGGTCCTATTAAAAGTATATTACTTTTCCCAATTTCAATTTTTTCTTTTTCAATGTTTGATTGATATTTTAATTTTTTATAATGGTTGTATACAGCTACAGATAATATTTTTTTTACTTTGTTTTGTCCTATAACATAATCATCTAATTTTTTTTTTATTTGTTTTGGTGTTAGTAGTTTTAAATATATATTTTTTTTTTTCTTGTCTTCAAAAATAATATTATTACATAGATATATACATTGATCACAAATATATGCTTTGGATCCTGCAATAATCTTTTTTACTTCATTTTGGTTTTTTTTACAAAACGAACAATACAAATTATTATGACTATTTTTTTCTGTCATAATTACCTCTTGATTATAAGTAAAAAAATTGTTTACATTTCAATAATTTAAATCATAAAAGCATTATTTTTTTGTTTGTAAAATTTCATCTATTAGTCCATATTTTAATGCTTCTTTTGCAGATAAAAAATAATCTCTTTCTGTATCTTTTTCAATTTTTTGAATCTTTTGTTTAGTATGATATGCTAATATTTTATTGATTTTTTTTTTGATTTTATAAATTTCTAAAGCATGGATTTTAATATCTGATGCTTGGCCTTGGTATCCTCCTAATGGTTGATGTATCATAATTCGTGAGTTTGGTAAGCTAAATCTTTTTCCCTTTGTTCCGCAAGATAATATTAATGCAGCCATAGAAGAAGCTTGTCCAACACAAACAGTGTTTACTTCAGGTGTAATAAATTTTATAGTATCATATATCGATAATCCAGAAGAAACTATTCCACCTGGAGAATTAATGTATAAAAAAATATCTTTTTTCTTATTTTCTGATTCTAGAAAGAGAAGTTGAGAAATAATTAGATTCGATAAGTCATCATTTATTGTTCCAGTTAAAAATATTATTCTTTCTCTTAATAATCTAGAATAAATATCAAAAGATCTTTCTCCTAAATAATTTTTTTCAATTACAATTGGTATGACATTTTGATTATTTTTTATAAAATTACTATATATCATGTGTTTCCTCGTGTTATAAAGTGTAACTTATTCTAAATTTAGATTTGATAATTATTTTTTATTTGTTTTAAAATTTTTTTAAATTTTATTTTTTTTTCTTTTAAAGATACATTTTTAAAAATGAAATTAAAAGTTTTTTCAATCAATAAATAATTTTTTATGTTATTGAGAATATTTTTTTTGTATATTTTTTTCTTTTTGGAAAAACCATTTTTTGGAAGATTTTTTTTTGTTTCTTGAAAAATTTTTTTAATTAATTTTTGACTAATAGATAATGATTCTGTTGAGATAATTTTGTTAAATAAAATTTGGATAGTTAATTTATTGTGACATTTTTTTTTAAGATCTTCTTGGTATTTTTTTTTGAATATATTTTTATCATTTTTGTAATCTAATAAATTTTCTTTATATATTTTTTGTATTTCTTCTTTGATTTGTTTTTTAGGAATTTTTTTAGTATATAATTTAATCCATTTTTTTATAAATTGCTTTTTTAAATATTCTTGAGAAATTTTTTTTCTTTCTTTTTTTAATATTTTATAAATATTTTTTTTTAGTGCTTTTAAATTTTGTTCTTGAATTCCAAAATTTTTTATAATTTTAAAATTTATGTCTTTAATTTTTTTTTCTTTAATTTTATTTATTGTTATATTTAATATCACTGTTTTTCCAGAAATTTTTTTTTCTGGATGATATTTGCAAAATTTATATTTTATTTTAAATTTTTCATTTTTTGCTTTTTTTAAGATATTTTTATAGATTTTTTTACATAAAAAATTTTTATTGATAAACATAGAAAAATTTTTTTTTTGTAAAATAATTTTTTTATTGATTGAAAGTATTTTATATTTAATGTTTATTTTATCATTTTTTTTAATAAGTTTATTACTTGTTGTCCAAGGTACTATATTTCTTTGTAAATTTAAAATAGTTGTTTTCACATCGGATTTTTTAATTTTTATTTTTGGTTTATAGATTTTTATTAGTTTTAATTTTTTTATTAATTTATTAGAAATAACATCAAATTTTAATGTATAATTAAAATCATTTCCTTTTTCATATTTTTCAAAAAAGTATTTTACATTAGAATATTTTTTTATTTTTTTTTGTTTTATTATTTTTTTAAATCTTTTTTTTAGAATTTTTTTTAAAACATTATTTAATACATCATTTCTAAAGTTTGTTTCAATGATTTTATTTGGAGTTTTTCCTTGGCGAAATCCATTAATAAAAACTGTTTTTTTTAAAATAGATAGTTTTTTCCGAATTTTTTTTTCAATTTTTTTTGAAGGAATAGTATTTTTTATTTCTATTTTTTTTTTTATTAATGTAGTGTTCATGTCTTCTCTATTTATTGATTAAAAAGTAAATTTTTAACTTCTGTAAAGAAAAAAATAAATGACATTAGATCATAAAATTTTTTTTTAAATATTTTTTATTTAATATTCAAGATTTTTTACTTGTTTTTTAAATTTACGCATTTTATTGGACGAAATATTTTTTTTTTTTTTATTTTCCATTCTTTAATAGAATAAGCAAAAATTTCTATTCCATGTATGATTTTTTTTATTTCTTGAGATAAAATATTATAAATTATTTGATGTCTTCTTAATATGTTTATTTTTGCAAAATCTTTACTTACGATAATTATTTGAAAATGAGAGTTTTTATTAAAAGATTTATGCATAAAACTTGTATTTGTAATTTTAATATATTTGGTATTTATTTTATTTTTTATTTTATTTTGAATTATTTTTAAAATCATTTTTTTTTCATTAAAGTTTATTTATTTTAAATTTTTTTTTTAGTTATATTTTATTATATAAATTTTTTATTCTTTCAATACAATAAATTTTTGTAAAAAAGTTTTTACAAGTTTTTATCTTTAAAAGATTTTAAAAATATATTTTTATTTTTTTTTTTTAAATTTCTTATTTAATTATAAAAATTTTTTTAAAATTTTTGAGGTTTATTATGAATTTTAATAGAATGAAAAAATTTTTTTTATTATTTTTTTTAATGTTATCTTTTAGTGGGTTTCATGGTGGTCTTTTTTCTCCTGGAGGTGCGATTGCGTTGGAAGAAAGAAATTTAATTTTTCTTTCATTTGCAATTATGTTGATTATTGTAGTTCCTGTAATAGTGATGACTATTTTTTTTTCTTATAGATATTATCACGTTTTTAAAAATAAAGAATATAATCCTACTTGGGATCATTCGTATAAAATTGAAGGTTTAACATGGGGTATTCCAATTTTAATTATTTTTTTTCTTGGTATTTTATCTTGGAAAAAAACTCATTCTTTAGATCCGTCAAAACCTTTATCTCAAAAAAAAGATTTAATGAAAATTAATGTAATTTCTGCAAATTGGAAATGGATATTTATATATCCAAAAGAAAAAATAATCGTTTTAAATGAAGTTTTTTTACCCAAAAATATTCCGATAAATTTTAATATTACTTCTACTTCTGTTATGAATTCTTTTTTTATACCATCTTTAGGTAGTCAAATATATTCTATGCCAGGAATGACTACGAAATTACATTTAATTGCGAATATTTCAGGATTTTATAAAGGATTTTCTGCGAATTATAGTGGAGAAGGTTTTTCTGATATGAAATTTAATGCTATTGTATCAGATAATCAAAATTTTTATTATGCGTGGGTGAATAAAGTAAAAAAAGTTGGGAAAAAAATTTTAAATTCTAAAGATTTAAATGATCTTTATAAAAATAATCATGTAAAGTATCTTTACTTTACAGATGGTCAATTAATTAAAAATTTTTTTATGCATAATTAATTTTTTTTATTTTTATTTTTTTTAATATGTTGAGGAGCATTTATGTTTGGTAAATTATCATGGAATGACATTCCTTTTCATGAACCGATAATTGTTTTTACATATATTTTAATTTTTTTGTCTGCTATTTCAATTGGATTAACCATTACATATTATAAAAAATGGAAGTATTTATGGAATGAATGGTTTACTTCAGTAGATCATAAAAAAATTGCTATTATGTATGTAATTTTATCTTTTATAATGTTATTTAGAGGTTTTGTAGATGCTGTTATGATGCGTACTCAACAGTATTTTGCTTCGTTAAAACATCCTCATAGTTTTTTACCTGCTCATCATTATGATCAAATATTTACTGCGCATGGCGTGATTATGATTTTTTTTGTTGCTATGCCTTTAGTAATTGGTTTAATGAATTTTGTTGTTCCTTTACAAATTGGTGCGCGTGATTTAGCTTTTCCTTTTTTAAATAATTTAAGTTTTTGGATTACAGTTAGTGCAGTTGTTTTAATTAATTTATCTTTAGGAATTGGAGAATTTGCTAGAACAGGTTGGTTAGCTTATCCTCCTTTATCTGAAATAGAATTTAGCCCAGGAGTAGGGGTAGATTATTGGATTTGGTGTTTACAAATTGCAGGAATAGGAACAACTTTAACTGCTATTAATTTTTTAGTTACTATTTTGAACATGCGTGCACCTGGAATGAGTATGTTTAAAATGCCTGTTTTTACATGGACAGTATTGTGTTCAAATATATTAATTATTACAGCTTTTCCTGTGCTAACAGTAACTTTATTTTTATTAACTTTAGATAGATATTTTAATTTTCATTTTTTTACCCATGATATGGGTGGAAACATGATGATGTATACAAATTTGATTTGGATTTGGGGTCATCCTGAAGTATATATATTAATTTTACCTGCGTTTGGAATTTTTTCAGAAATAGTATCGACTTTTTCTAAAAAATCTTTATTTGGATATGTTTCGTTAGTTTGGGCTACTTTATCAATAACGATTTTATCTTTCATAGTTTGGTTACATCATTTTTTTACCATGGGAGCAGGAGCAAATGTAAATGCATTTTTTGGTATCGCAACTATGATTATTGCTATTCCTACTGGTGTAAAAATATTTAATTGGTTGTTTACAATGTATCAAGGGAGAATTTATTTTCATTCATGTATGTTATGGACAATTGGGTTTTTGATTACATTTTCTATCGGAGGCATGTCTGGAGTACTTTTATCTCTTCCACCTGCAGATTTTGTTTTACATAATAGTTTATTTTTAGTTGCTCATTTTCATAACGTTATTATTGGAGGTGTTGTTTTTGGTTGTTTTGCAGGTATTACATATTGGTTTCCGAAAGCATTTGGTTTTAAATTAGATGAAAAATGGGGAAAAATTTCTTTTTTCTTTTGGATTTTTGGATTTTTTTTTGCTTTTATTCCTTTATATTTTTTAGGTTTTATGGGAATGACAAGAAGATTAAGTCAAAATATAGATTATAGTTTTCACTTTATGTTATCAATAGCTTTTTTTGGTGTTTTTTTAATTTTTTTAGGAGTTATATCTCAAATTGTTCAATTTTTTATCTCTATTAAAAATAGAGAGTTAAATTTAGATTCTACTGGAGATCCATGGGATGGTAGAACTTTAGAATGGAATACTCCATCACCTGTTCCAAGTTATAATTTTCCTTTTATTTTTCAAGTTGATAGTCGAGATTTTTTTTGGACAATAAAAAAAAATCAAGAGAAAAAATTTGATTTATGTAAAAATGATATTTCTTATAAAGATTTATATATTCCTCAAAATACCTCTTATGGTTTTTTTATTAGTATTTTTTTGTTATTTTTAGGATTTTCTGCTGTTTGGCGTATTTTATGGTTATTTTATTTTTCTTTTTTATGTATAATTTTTCTTATTTGTTATAAAAGTTTTCAAAAAGATGAAAAAATTTTTATTAGTAAAAAAGAGATAAAAAAAATAGAGAATCTGCGTTATAAAAATTTTCATTAAACAGAGTTCATATTATGATGTATAATTTTTTTAAAAAAATATTTTTTCTACAAAAAAAAATATCTTCTGAAAATTTTAAGATAGATAAAAAAAGTATTTTTGGTTTTTGGATTTATATTATGAGTGATTGTATTATATTTGCTACTCTTTTTGCAGTATATTTTATACTTGTTCATAATATTTCTGATGGACCTTCTGGAAAAGAATTTTTTAACTTAAAGTTTGTTTTTTTAGAAACTTGTATTTTATTATTAAGTTCGTTATTTTTTAGTATAGTTGTTGATTTTTTAAAAAAAAAAAATGTTTTAATGGTTTGTACTTTTTTATCTTTAGTTTTTATATTCGGTTTAATTTTTATTTTTTTAGAAGGATATGAATTTTTAAATTTATTTAAAAAAAACTATCTTCCTAATAGAAGTGGTTTTTTGTCATCTTTTTATACCATTTTATGGTTACATGGATTCCATGTGATTTTTGGATTAATATGGATTATATTAATTTATTCTCAGATTGTTGTTTTTGGAATAAATAAAGTGATTACTACAAGAGTAATATGTTTAAGTATATTTTGGCATTTTCTTGATATTATATGGATTTTTGTATTCACTTTTATTTATTTATTTGGAGTAATTTCATGAATTTAAATAACAGAATAATTATATTTATGAAAACTTCTTTATTTTTTTATATAATTGTTTTTTTAATCTCGTTATTATTATCTTTTTTGCCATTTTATTTTGTTATAAAGAAGACTTTTTCTAAAAATTTCTTATATTTTTTTGTTATTTTTTGTTGTTTTTTACAGGTTTTTATACATATTTTATTTTTTTTACATTTGAACGATTTTAATAAAAATTATTGGAATGTTTTTTCTATAATTTTTACTTTTTTGGTTATTACAATCATTGTCAGTGGGTCTATTTGGATTATGCGGAATTTAAATCACTATGTTATATTTTCTTAGAAATATTAAAATAATTTTTGATTCTTATATAGAGTTAATTAAACCAAATATAATTTTTGCTAATTTATTATCAACAACAGTAGGATATTTTTTTTCTTTTGACGAGTATTTTGAGTTGATAAAATTTTTTTTCTTAACAATAGGTTTATTTTTTATAATTTCTGGTAGTTGCGTTTTAAATAATATTCTTGATAAAGAAATCGATGCAAAGATGTCAAGAACAAAAAATAGAGCTTTAGTAAAAGGTAATATATCAGTAATTCATGCTTATATATATGCTTTTTTTTTATTTGCATGTGGGACGTTTTTTTTATTATCGCATTGTGATTTGATAGTATATTTAGCAGCTCTTTTTGCTTCGTTTGTTTATGTTATTGTATATACTTTAATATTAAAAAGAAGATCTAAGTATTCGATTATATTTGGGTCTATATCCGGAGCTTGTCCTATTTTAATAGGATATTTAGCTAATAACAATTATTATAGTATTAGAGGTTTAGTTTTATTTTGCATATTTTATGTTTGGCAAATACCTCATTCTTATTCTATTTCTTTATTACATTTAAAAGATTATAAAAAAGCTAAAATTCCAGTTTTTCCTGCAGTAAGTGAATTAAAAGAAACTATTGAGAATATGTATTTTTATGTTAATTTATTAATGATGTTAACTATTTTTTTCGGTTTAATAAATCTTTTTAGTTATTTTTATTATGTAATATTTTTTTCATTAGGTTTTTTTTGGTTATATAGCATTAATCAAGGTTATTTAGAATATTTAAAAAAAACCGAGTGGTCATTTAAGATTTTTAAAATTTCTATTTTTTATGTTTTATGTTTAGATTTTTTTATTATCTTTAATCGATTTATTTTTTAAATACATTTTTTTGGGTATGGTATTCCTGAAATTTTACTAATTTTAAGAATAGGGTTTGTAGAAAATAAATTTATTAAAGTGAGACTATCTATTTTGTGTTTCCAGTTTTGATTTATTGCAGTAAGTAAAATTCTAATAGAAGGTATTATTTTAAATTGAATATAAAAATTTCTTGTAAAATTAATTATTTTCCAATGATTTTTATTCATTTTTATGCCTTCTATTTTTGCAATTTTTTTTGCATATTCTGTGTTCCATTTTTTTTTGATATCTTTATTCATTTCAGTTTCCTATTAAATTTTATATATTATTATTTAAAATACTTTGAGAAATTACATATTTAAAATAAATATTATATTTTGTTTAAGTTTTTTTTAGAATAATAATGAAATTATTTTTTTTAAAAAATAATAAAAAAAATTTTTTATTTATATAAACAGATTGAGTTAAATTAATTTCATTAAAAAATATATTATCGTTGTAAACGTATTTTATAAGCTGCTTTATCTAAAACTCCATTAATTATCTTATGACTATTATGTGAACAAAAAATTTTTGAAAGTTCGATTGCTTCATTGATAACAACTTTATAAGGTATATCTTTTCTTTTTAATAGTTCATAGAAAGACATACGTAATATAGATTTTTCAATTTTTCCTATTCGATTGATGTTTTTTAAAATATATGGTTGAATTAAAGAGTCTATTTTTTTTTTATTTATTACAATACCTATAAAAATATCTTCAAAATAATTAATATCAATTTTTTTTTCATTTTTTTTAATAAAAAAAATTTTTATTTCATTAAAATCATTTTTCGATATTTTCCATGCATATAACGCTTGAACAACGCAAGTTCTAGCATTTTTCCGTAAATCAATTTTCATTTTTTTCTCATATAATGATGATATATTTTAGAGTTAATATTTAAAATTATATTTTTAAAAAATTTTTAAGAATTTTTTGAAAAGTATTTTAACATATATTCTTTTTAAAATTATATTTTTTAAAAAAAATGTTGCATCTTTATGATAGAAGTTATATTATAATAAACATATCGCGGGGTGGAGCAGTTTGGTAGCTCGTCGGGCTCATAACCCGAAGGTCGTTGGTTCAAATCCAACTCCCGCAATAAAAAAAATTTTAATTAATTTTAATATTTAACTTTTTAAATTTTTGGTAAAGTCCGCTTTTTCTACAAATATTTTTTTTAATAGATTTTATAAATATTTTTTTTTTAGAGTATATGTATACTTTTTTTTTTGCACGCGTTATTGCAGTGTAAATTATTTCTCTTGTCATAATTTTTACATTTGATAATGGAAGAATTAAATGTATTTTTGAAAATTCTGATCCTTGAGATTTATGAACCGTAATCGCCCAAGTTGTTTTGTAGTGTTTGATTAAATTTATTGGAATTATTTTAATTGAATGGTCAGGCATTAAAAAAAAAATTTTTTTTTCTTGATTTTCATCTAATAAAGTTATTCCTGTAATTCCATTAAATAATTTCATATTTTTAATGTTTTTTAAAATGATTATTGGTTTTCCTATATACCATTTTTTTTCGTTAATTTTAAAAAAATTTTTTGAGTATTTTTTTTTAATTAATTTTTCAAAAAATTCATTAATTCCTCGAATGCCTAAAAAACCTTTTTTCTGAATGCATAAAATTCTTTTATCATTAAAATATTTTAATATTTTTTTAATAGGATCTTTATTTTTAATCATTGTAAAAAATTTTTTAAAAAATGAAAATATTTTTTTGATCATATTTTTATATGAATGATATGTATTTTTTATCTTAAAAAAATGAATTTTTTTGAATCTATTTTTAAATATATTTTTAATATTCTTTATATTTCCAGTTTTTATAATTTTTGCACATTGATCAATATCTGAATTTGTTTTAAATCGATATTTTTTTTTTAATATAAAAATGTTGTTTTTTAGTGTATTTTTTTTTTTTAAATTTTGATTGTTACACTCATAAATTAATTTGTTATATAATTTTTTAAGATTTTCTTTTTGATAAAAAAATAAAAAATCATGAATTATTGATCCGGGATTAATTGAGGGTAATTGGTAATTATCTCCTAGAAATATTATTTGTGTTTTTCTAGAAATATTATCAATGATTTTTTCTAACATGAAAATATCTATCATAGATGATTCATCTATGATTAATAAGTCGATATTTTTTTTTTTTTGATTCAAAAAAATATTTTGGGTGTGATACATTTTGAATAATCTATGAATAGTAAATGAAGTATTCGGAACATATTTTTTATATTTATTTTTTTTAAATAAAAAAAATAAATTTTTTTTAATAGATTCTAGTAAGTGATAACTCGCTTTTCCTGTAGGTGCAGATAAGATAATATTTTTTTTCTTTAAAATATGAATATAAAAGTAAATTATTTTTGCAGCTAAAGTTGTTTTTCCTGTTCCAGGACTTCCTATAATAAATAAAAATTTCTTCAAGAAACATAATAAAATTACTATTTTTTTTTCTATATTTAAGTTTATAAAAACTTTATCATTGATTATTTTATTCCATATAATATTTGAATATTTTTTTGTTTGATATGGTTTAGTGAAAAATTTATATATTTTATTTTCTATATGCCATATTTTATGTAAATGTAAATGATTATTTTCTATTATTAAAGGCACATTTGTATTTTTATTACTAGCAATATTTTTATATTTTAATAATTCTTTTTCTATATTTTTTTTAAAATGAATTTTTTTAAGAATTTTTTTAGAAAAAAACTTTTTTTGTAAAATATTTTTTAATGAAATACATGTATTTCCTATTCTATTTATAATACTCATATAAACAGAAATAACTAATATTAGTGTATTTGAATTTTGAGAAATTTCTTTTGCAAAAATATAATCTATTATACGAATTTTTTTTTTTTTTATAAGTTTTTTTAATAATTTTATCATTTTTTTATCAATATTTAGATTGTTTTAGAAAAGTGTGTTCAATTTTTTTCATTAATTTATATTGAGGAACCAAAAAAAATACTCCTTGATTAATGTTTTTTCCATCCATTCCTCGTAAAAATAAATAGTATCCTCCTCCAAAATTTTTTTTAAAATTATAATTATGAATTTTTTTTTGCAGAAATCTATGTAATGCTATAGAATATAGATAAAATTGTATATTGTATTTTTTTTTAAAAAAATATTTTTTCAATTTTTTTTCTTTATAATCACTTTTTTTCTTTCCAAGAAAATTTGATTTATAATCAACGAAATAATATTTATTTTTAAATTTAAATATTAAATCAATAAATCCTTTTAGAAATCCTGTATTGATTTGATTAATTGATTTTTTTTTTTCTTCAAGTATTGAATTTATAGAAACAAAGTTAATTTCTTTTTTTAGAGGTAGATAAAATTCCATTTCTTTAATGCATTTGTTTTTTAAAATTAATAAATTTATTCTAATAGATAAAGGGTGTATAAGAATATCTTGAATCCACTTTTTAAGAATGATAGTCCAATTTTTTTTTAGTTTATTTTTTTTTATTTCTTGTTGAATAAATTTTTTATTTATTTTTTTATGAAAAGAAATTTTTTCTAATATTTTATGTAACATTTTCCCAATTTTTTTCCCTTTTGGAAAGTTTTTTAAATTTATTTTTTTTTCGTATGTTTTTTGATTACACATTAATTTATTGAATTTATCAGAGAATTTTTTTTTTATAGAAGATAATTTTAATATTTTTGTATAACTAGTATTAATATTTTTTTCAAAAATTCTATCAAATTTTAAAAATATATAATTTTTTTTTCTTTTTTTTATTTTTTTTTGAATTTTTTTATTTGGAATTTTTTCTTTTTTAAAAATTAATTTAATTGATTGATTTTTTGTAATTTTATTAATTTCTTGATATAATTTTTTTGCATTCATTTTTTCTCCTTTTTGTAAAATATATCCTAAACCACTGTTATGAAAACTTGTTTTTTTATTTTTCTTATTTATACATATCGGACTAATTCCTAAATTGCATTGAAAAATTGCTCTAGTAAGAGCGACATACAATAATCTTATTTCTTCAGATAATTTTTCTTCTTTTTCTAGTTTTATCTTTTTTTTAGATTGACATAAATTAATAAATGTATTGTATCTTTTTCTATCATGAAAAATATATTTTTTTGAAATATTAAAATTAGAAATGAAAGGAACCCATACAATTGGATATTCTAATCCTTTAGATTTGTATATAGTTGTTATATTGATAACATTTTTATTGTTATATAATTTTTGTTGATATTTTTTTTTATTTTCTATGCGATAAATTTTTTTTTTTATCCAAGATAATATAGAAGAGATTTCTCTTCTTAAAGATGATTTTTTTTCTAAAATTTTTCCTAAATGAATTATGTTAGATATTTTATTTTGACATTTATCTCGAAAGAAATAATTTTCATATAAATAACTTTGAGAAATAATTTTTTTTATTAGATTTAATATTCCTTCATCTTTCCATGTATGTTTGTATTTTAAAAATTTTTCTTTCAACTTTGACCATAAAGAATATTTTTTTTTAATTTTATGAATTAAATAAGAATTTTTTGATATTATTTCAGTAGAAATCGCTTTATTAAAATAATTATCATTTGAAGGATATGCAATAGATTTTAATATAAAATACATTTCTTGTATTTCGTTTGTTTGAAAAATTGATTTATTATATGAAGTATAGTATGAAGAAATACTAAATTTTAATAATTCTTTTTTCATTATTTTGTATTCGTCATAATTCTTTACTAAGATACAAATATCTTGTATTTTTAATTTTTTTTTGTTTTCTTGATTTTCTAGAATAGCTTGTGATTTTTTTATTTTTTTTAATAAAAAATATATATCTTGAGAGCATTTTTTTGCTATCCAATTATTATACTCTTCAGATGTTTTTATGGTTTTTGATTGTAACCATAATTTTATTGATGGTTGTTCTATTTTTTTAATAAAATATTTTTTTTTTTCAGATTTTTTTGGAGTAATTAAAGAAGTAAAATTGATTTGTTTAAATAAAAAACTATTTTTTATTCTAGTAAATAAGAAATTTATACATTCGATAAGTTTTTTTGAGGATCTCCAATTCGTATTTAGAGTATATATTTTTTTTATTTTTGATTTGACTTTTAAATAAAAAAATATATCAGCTCCACGAAAATTATAAATAGATTGTTTTGGATCACCTATTAGAATTAATGTAAAATTTTTTTTCTGATATATTTTTTGAAATATTTTATATTGTTGCATATTTGTATCTTGAAATTCATCGATAACAGCGATTGGAAATTTTTTTTTAATGTATGCGGAGAGATTTTTTTCATTTTTTAATAGTTTTAGCAAAGATTCAATTAAATTATCATAAGAAAAATTTTTTTTTTTAATTTTTTTGCAAATTTCAGAAATTTTTTTAATTGCATGCATTAAAATTACTTCTTTTAGACAAAATTTTTTTTTTAAAAATTTATCAATGATTTTTAGAAAAATGTATTTTTTTTTTGTAGAAATATTTTTTTCTATTTTTTTTTTAGAAAAATGTGTTAATTCTTGTGGAATAATATAGTTTTTTGTTTTTTCTTTAGACCATATTTTTATTTTTTTTGTCCATCGATAAAAATTTTTTTTATGATAAATTCTTTTATTTAATTTATTTTTATAAAATATTTTTTTTAGATTAAAATTTATGACTTTCCATTTTTTTTTAAATTTTTGAATGGTTGTTATATTTTTTTTATGTCTGTCAGTAATTTTATCTTTTTTATTTTTTGTATATAAAAAAAATTTTGATTTAATATTTATCCAATGTTGAATTGTTGTGAATAATTCTTCAGGATTTTTCCAAGATTGAAAAATTATTTGAGAAATTTCTTTATTATATGGGTAAAAAAAATTTCTCCAAAAAATATATGTTGCTTTTTTATATAAAAAATTTTCATCATATACTTTCTTTTTGTTTTTAATTAAATATTGAAAATTATAATTTTTTTTTTTTAAAATATGTTTACAGAATCCATGTATAGTATAAATTGATGCGTCATGAATATTAATATATGCTTTTTTTAATATTTGAATAGCTTGATTAAAGTTTTTTATTTTTTTTAAAATTTTTATATGATTTTTATCATTTGTTTTTTTTGATAAGCAAGCTAAGTATAAATTGTAAATGTTTTTTTCTAATCTTTTTTTAATTTCTTTTACAGCATTTTTAGTATAAGTAATAATTAAGATGTTTTTCATTGAATATTTTTCTTTTTCATCTTGATTAATTCCTAGTAAAATACGTAAATATAATAATATTGTTGTAAAAGTTTTTCCGGTTCCAGCAGATGCTTCAATCATTTTAATTCCATTTAATTTTATTGAAAAAATATCAAGTATTTTATTTTTTTTGTTCATTTTTATATTTTATAAAAATATTTTGTTTGAATATCTCTATATTAGATTTTTGTATATTGGAAGCATCCAATATTTAGTAATTCTTTTTATCTTTTGAATAATTTTATTATTTAATAAGGGAATAATTTTTTTTAAGTATAAATTTTTTTTTTCTCCTAAAGAATATTTGTTTCCATGCCAAATAGAAAATATTTTTTTTTCACTAGATTGAATTTTTTCAAATTTTTTTGAAATTTTTTTTTCTTTATGATCAAATATCAAATGAAACCAATTTAATCCAGTTTTTGTTAATATAATAGGTTTTTGTAATCCTTGAATATATCCTAAAATATATTTTAAAAGATTTTTTTTAGCTTGTGTACGAGATATTTTTTTAAAGGAAATATTTTTATTAATTCCTAAATAGGTACTTTTTTTTCCTCCAAGTATGCAGTGTATAAGATGTTCTAGCCATAATGTAATGGTATCATAATAATTTAAAGGAGAAACTTTCCAACGTATAAGTTCATTTTTTGAAATATTTTTTAATTTTCCATAAATATGAAATTTTTTTATTTTTAATGAAAATTTCTTTTTTAGAAATTTAGTTTTTTTTTTTTGGATTTTTAAATAGACTTTTTTTACTTTTAAGATTTGATTATCAAAATGTATTTTTCCAAAATTTTTATGAGGAAGTACTCCTATAGATTTTATTTTATTAAACAATTTTTTATAATTTTTTTTTAAAATCATATACTTTAAAATTTTTTTTTGTAATAAATAGTTAGTTTTGATATCAATCATAAAAGGTTCTTGATTGTAATCTACAAATTTATTATTTCTATAATAGATTTTTAATATTTTGTTAAAAAAATAATTAATTGGGTTTTTCCAAAATGAAATTAGTTTTTTAATGTTTATTTTTTTTATTTTAGATGATAAAGGAATTTTTTTAACAAAATTTTTTTTTAAAAAATTTTTTTTTTTTAACAACCAAAGTGATTGATGTTGACTATAATTTATTTGATTAAATATTTTTTTTTTTTCAAAATTTGTTGCAGGATGAACAAAAAAATTTTTTTTAAATATTTTTTCTTTAAAAAAAAAATTATTTTCTAAATATTTTTTTAATTTTTGAATGACGTTGGATATTTCATTTTTTTCTATTTGACTAGGAGAATTATTTATATAACTAATATAAATTTTTTTTTCAGTAAAAGATAATAATTCAAAAAATATAAAAAAAATGTCTTGATGTTTTTTGAAATCATAAGGTTTTTTATATTTATATATTAGATTTTCATGATTTTTTATTATTTTTTGAGGAAATATATTTTCATTCATTCCTAAGCAATATGTAATTTTGAAATTTTTTGTTCGTAGAAAATTAAAATCTGTGAAATTTATACAGTTATTATTTATTTTTTTATTATAATATATTTTTTTTAGTTTATCGTTTAATGTATATTGTAAAATGTTTATAGAAATTTTTTTTTTATACGAAATGTTTTGAATTTCTTGAATTATTTGTATCCAGTTTTTTGTTATTATTTTTATTTTTTTTTTATTTTTTTTATTTAAATAAAAAAAATCTTTTATGATTTTTTTATATATTTTTATCCATTTTGTATTTTTATTTTTTTTTTGTAATTTTTTTTGCCATTTTATACAAGTTTTAATAAATAATACTAGTTTCTCAAATAGTTCAATTTGATCTTTTTCATATATATTATATGGTTGTATTTTTTTCCATTTTTTTATATTTTCTTTAATTCCGTAGCCTAAAATAATTTTTTTTATTCCATATTCCCAGGTATTTTGAGATGTAGGGTAAATTCCTATTTTTTTTTTATGATTTGCATTAATACCCCACCTAATATTTGTGTTTTTTATCCATTCTTTTATTCTTTTTATTTCTTTTTGTGAAATAGAAAATTTTTTTGCAATACATTTAAAATATAAAAAATCTAGAATATTTTCATTTTTAAATTTATTTTTTGGTAATAGTAAAATTTTATTAAAAATATATAGAATAGAATTTTTTTCAAATAATGGTGTATGAATATTATATGGTATATTATTTTCTTTAACTTTAGTTTTAAAAACTGATTTTATATATGGGATATAATTTTTTATTTTTTCTGATTTAATAATGATATCTTTTGGTTGTATATTTTTATTTTGCATTAATAGTTTAGATATATTTTCATGTAATATTTCAATTTCTCTCAAGTAATTATTGCATTCATGTATTGTAATTGATTTATCTATTTTTTTTATTATTTTTTTTTTATCTATATTTATTAAATCTCGTAGTAATAAAAAGTTGTTTTTAATTTTATTGAGTAAACTATTATTTTTGTGTTTTATATAAAAAAATTTTTTTTTATTAGTTAAAGATTGTAAAAATTTTATTTTATTTAAATGATTTTTTGTCCAAAGCGATAAGATAGAATATTTTTCCCAATTTTTTTTTGTTGTTTTTTCTCTAATATCGAATGGAGTACAAAGAAATATATAAATTTTAATTTTTTTGCTAATTTTTTTTAATATTTTTAAAAAAAAATTTGGAAAATTAAATGGATTGATTATAAAAATTTTAGATGGAAATTTTTTATATATATATTTTTTTTTTAAATTTTTTTTAAAGTATTCTTTATATAAATTTATATAATGATATATATTTTTTTTTTTATTATTTTTTGTAATTTTTTTCCATATTTTTTTTTGAATATAATATATTTTATTATATTTTTTTTTGTCTTTTTTTTTATATTCCCATTTAATAATCCAATTTGATCGATGAAATAAGTATTCTTCAAAAATTTTTGATAAATTTTTAAAATATTCAAATTCTTCTAATTCATTTTTTTTTATTTGGTATAATTTTTTTTTATTATTTTTGGATAAATTAATTAGTTTCCAAAAAATCATAGATTGATTAAAATTTATAATTTTTTTTTTGTATGTAAATTGTTTTAATATATAAAATATAAATTGTTTCTGTGTAAAAAAATTTATATTACTAGAAATTCCTAAGATTTTAGAAATTTTTTGTTTCAGAAATTCAGAATTTCTAGAATTTTCTATTACTAAAATTTCTTTTACAAATATATTATTTGTTTTTTTTTCATATATTTTTTTACATATTTTTTTTATTAAATAATTAAAATTATTTGATGTGTAAATTTTTATCATGATTTATTTAAATACATTTAATAAATGTAACATTAAAATAATTAAATAAAATTCTTATTCAATGTTAAAATAAATTTTTTAATTAAATAATTTAAGACGAGATATTTTTTTTATTTTCTAATGCAAAAGAATGTTTTGCAAATGGCATTGCTATTTTTTTCTCATCTAATTTTTTTTTAAATTTATGCATTAAATCCCAATAAACCATTTGTAAATCTTTTGTTTTACTCCAACATCTAATTACAAACTTTAATGAATAATCTGAAAATTCATTTAATTCAATTGTTATGTCTTTATTTTTTAATACACGATCTTCTTCATATAAAATTTTTCTTAAGATTGTTTTCACTTCATCAATATTAATATTATGAGATAAACTAATAAAAAATTCATTTCTACGAATTGGAGATCTCGTATAATTAATAATACTCTTAGAAATTATTTTTATATTAGGTATAACAACTATTTTCCCATCTATTGTACTTAAAATTGTGTAAAATATATCTACGTTTAATATAGTTCCTGAAATTTTTCCTATTCCAATATATTCACCTTTTTCTAGTTGTCTAAAAATTTTTATTAAAATTCCTGCAGTAAAATTAGATATTGTACTTTGAAGAGTTAATCCAATAGCCATTCCTAAGGTTCCTAGTAGAGCGAGAACAAATGTTGGTTGTAAATCACTTAAATGGCTTAATAATATTATAATTGTAATTGTGATTAATGAGTATTTAAACATTTTTAAAAAATCCGTAAATTTTATTTTTTAAAAAAAAATATTTTTTGCGTAAAATAATGAACAAAAAAGAGATGTTTTATTTTATATAAGAAAAATTTTAAATTTTTATATTTTATATTATATATTTAAAATTATTCTTAATAATAATTTTTATATAAATTATTTTTTTCAAACAGATATTTTTATTTGAAAAATTTTTGATTTAACATAATGCATTCTATTTTTTATATAAATATTAATACAATTAATGTATTAAATTTTTTTTAGAAAAAAATTTTTTACAATAAATTTGTTGTATTTAAATTTTGAAAAATTTTTTTTAATTTTAAAGATACATAATTTTTATATTCTTGAATCCAAGTTCGAGGATCGTAATATTTCTTATTAGGTTTATTTTTCCCTTCTGGATTCCCTAGTTGTTGTTTTAAATAATTTTTATTTTTTTTATAAAAATTTAAAACTCCTTTCCAAGTATACCATTGTATATCAGTATCAAAATTTATTTTAACTACACCATATTTAATTGATTTTATAATATCTTTTAACGAAGATCCTGAACCTCCATGAAAGACAAAATTTAATGGATTTTTTTGAGAGATATTATTTTTATCCATTACATATTTTTGAGAAAATTTTAAAATTTTTGGTTTTAAATCAACGTTTCCCACTTTATAGACTCCATGTACATTTCCAAAAGATGCAGCAATAGAAAAATTTTTACTAATTAAAGAGAGTTTTTTATAAGCATAATTTACTTCTTGTGGTTTAGTGTATAAATATTTTTTATTTAAAGTTGTATTATCAATTCCATCTTCTTCTCCTCCTGTACATCCTAATTCTATTTCAAGAAGCATATTTATTTTTTTCATTTTTTTAAAATATTTTGAACAAATTTTAATATTTTTTTTTAAAGTTTCATGAGATAAATCTAACATATGTGAAGAAAATAATGGTTTACCTTTTTGAATAAAATATTTTTTTCCATATTTAATTAGTCCATTGATCCACGGTAAATTTTTTTTATCACAATGATCTGTATGTATTATAATTGGTATTTTATAATATTTTGACATTAAATGTATATGTTGAGCTCCAGATATCGCTCCATCTATTGCTTTTCTAAAATTATTATTTTTATTAATTTTTCCAGAGAAAAATAAAGATCCTCCATATGAAAATTGTATAATTACAGGAGATTTAATTTTTTGAGCTGCTTCTAAAATCATATTGATAGAATCTGTATTAATACAGTTTATAGAAGGAATGGCAAAATTATTTTTTTTAGCTAATTCAAATATTTTTCTTGTTTCTTTACCATTTAAAATTCCTGATTTAAAATTTTTTAAAATCTTTTTCATAATTGATTCCCTAAATGTTTTAAATACTCTTTTTTTGCAAATATTTTAATTGTAACATTTGTATTGCAGGAAGTGTTTTTTTTTCAATAAATTCTAGAAACGCACCTCCTCCAGTAGAGATATATGAAATTTTTTTTTTTATGTTAAACATTTCTATTACAGCTAATGTATCTCCTCCACCAGCTATTGAGAAAGCTTCTTTATTATTTGCTATAGCATGCGAAATTTTTTCTGTTCCTAAACGGAAATCTTGTAATTCAAATACACCTATTGGTCCATTCCAAATTATAGTTTTAGCATTTTTAATTATTTTTTGAATTTTTTTTATACTTTTTTCCCCTATATCCATTATTTCTTCATTATTTAAAATTTTATGTGAAGGTTTTGTAATACATTCATTTTTTTTATTTTTTACTTTGCAATCTATAGGTATAAAAATATTATATTTTTCTTTTAATATTTTTGCAGAGTGTATAAAGTTTTTTTCAAAAATTGAATTTCCAACATAGTAATTAATTGCTAAAAATGTATTAGCAATACCCCCTCCAACTATGACAAAATCTGATATTTTTGCGAGATTTTTCAAAATATTAAATTTAGTAGATATTTTTGATCCACCTAAAATAGTTACTACAGGTTTTTTTGGATTTTTAATTGCTTTTTTCAGAGATTTAATTTCAGAGATTAACAATGGTCCAGCGCATGATATTTTTGCGAACATTCCAACACCATATGTTGATGCTTCTATTCTATGAGATGTTCCAAAAGCATCCATTACAAAGATATCACAAAGATTAGCATATTGCTTTGATAATTTTTTACAGTTTTTTTTTTCTCCTTTATTGAAACGCACATTTTCTAAAACTAATATTTCTCCATATTTTATTTGTATATTATTTTTTATTTTATTAGAAAAATGAATAACTGTATTTTGTAATTTTTTTTTTAAATATTTTACTATTGGAAGAAGTGAATATTTTTTTTCATATTTTCCTTCTTGAGGACGTCCTAAATGAGATAAAATAATAATTTTTGCGTTTTGTTTTAAAGCAAATTTAATTGTAGGTAAAGAAGAATTAATACGTGCATACGATGTTATTTTATTTTTTTTTATAGGTACATTTAAGTCTAATCTCATTAATATTTTTTTTTTTTTAATATTAATTTTTTTCATTTCATTTATTAACATGTTAATCTCGTGTAATATTTTTATATGATTATATCATTGTGATTTATTTAAATTCAGTTAATTATTTTAAATAATAACATTTTCTATTTTTATTTTAAAAAATTTTTTTTAAGATTAGATGGTTTTTTTTAGAAAAAAATTTTTTATATATTTATAAATAATAAAATTAGTTTTTTAACCATATTTTCATACCATCTAAACACATTTGTGTTGACATCATAATTAAAATTAATCCCATTAATTTTTCCAAAACATTAATAAATTTTTCTCCAAAGAAATTTAAAAATATTTCAGACATTAATAATATAATTAAAGTAACGATCCAAGAAATTAATAATGATAAAAATAATGAGTTGATTGTTTGAGGATTTTGATGAGATAATAACATTAAAGTTGCTAAAACAGAAGGTCCTGCTACTAAAGGTATTGCTAATGGGACAAGAAATGGTTCTTCTTGTGGTAATTTGGGGTTATTGTTTTTTTTTTTATCAGGAAAAATCATTTTTATAGCAATAAAGAATAAGATAATTCCACCTGCAATAGAAACTGTTTCTGTTTTTAAATTTAGCAATTTAAGAATATTTTCTCCAGAAAATAAAAAAATTACCATAATAAAAAGTGCTACAAGCATTTCTCTAATTAATATTAAACGTCTTCTTTTCGAATTAATATTCTTTAGAATAGCGATAAATATAGGAAGGTTTCCTAATGGATCCATAATTAAAATGAGTAACGTTGTAGTAGAAATTATTTTTTTCATGAATTTTCCTATTTTTTAAAAAAAATTTAATAAATGAAATTATTGATATTTTTAATTATATATTATTAATGTTATCAATTATAATTTTATTTGCTTAAGAATTTATAGAATATAAAATTTTTTTTTATATAAATTTTTAATTTGTATATATATTAATTTTTAATTTTTAGCATTAATATCTTTTAAAAGAGGATGATTATTATTTTTTTTAAAATATTTTAAAAATATAAAATCATATTTAATATTATGAAAAAAACTGTTGGTTTTATTGGTTGGAGAGGAATGGTTGGATCTGTTTTATTAAAACGAATGTTAGAAGAAAATGATTTTGACAAATTTAATTTTATTTTCTTTTCTACTTCTCAAGTTGGTGTAAAAAACCCTTCTCTAAATAAAGAAATTTCAAAAGGTTTTTTAAAAGATGCATATAATTTAGATGAATTAAGGGAATTAGATATTATTATTACATGTCAAGGAAGTTTTTATACTAATAAAATTTATTCTTTATTACGATCTTCAGGATGGATGGGATATTGGATAGATGCAGCATCAGATTTAAGAATGAAAAAAAGTTCTTTAATTGTTTTAGATCCAATAAATTATAAAAATATTAAAAAATCACTTGAAAATGGAGTTAAAACGTTTATTGGAGGTAATTGTACTGTTAGTTTAATGATGTTAGCTTTAGGAGGTCTTTTCAGAAATGATTTGATTGAATGGATTTCTTTTTCGACGTATCAAGCTGCTTCTGGAGGTGGTTCAGGTTATATAATGGATTTATTGAAACAAATTTCTTTTTTAAATAAATATTTATCTAAAAATTTAAATTTATCTACTTCAATATTAAAAATTGAAAAAAAAATAACAAAAATAACTAAAAATAAAAATTTTCCACAAAGAAGTTCGCTTGCCCCTCTTATTTTAAATTTAATTCCATGGATTGATTCAAAAATGCAAAATGGACAAAGTCGAGAAGAGTGGAAAATGGAGAAAGAAACTAATAAAATTCTTTCTAGAAAAAAATCTCAAGAAATTAAAATTGATGGAACATGTGTAAGAGTTGGATCTTTAAGATGTCATAGTCAATCATTTTTAATTAAGTTAAAAAAAAATATTGATTTAAAATCAATCGAGGAAGTCATATCTCATGATAACGAATGGGTTTCTGTTGTTCCAAATGAAAAATATGAAAGTCTTCATAGATTAACTCCTTTATCTGTATCTGGAACTTTAAAGATTCCTATAGGTAGATTAAGAAAGTCAAGTATAGGAGATAAATATTTATCTGCTTTTTCAATTGGAGATCAATTATTATGGGGAGCAGCTGAACCATTAAGACGAGTTTTAAGATTTTTACTTTAATTTTAATATTTTTTTTAAATAATATAAATATGGAATTTTCATGGTATTTGAATTTATTAAAATATAGTTAGAAAAATTACATAAAAGATGAATTTCTCTTTTCATTGTTATATCATCGGAGATTATTAAAATTAATTCTCCGATTTTTATTGATCGTAATTTTTTTCTTAAAAAAAGCATCGTATCTGGACATCTTAAACCTTTTAAATTTATTATTTTTTTATTTATTTTCATATTTTAATTTTATGTTGTATAAAAATCTTTGAGTGTTTAGTTAAAAAATTTTTTATTTTAGTTGAACATTATTGCGATTTTTTTTAAAACTATCCAAATATTTTCTTTTTTTATTTTTTTTATAGATATTTCAACCCAAATTAAATATTTAATTATTTTTAAAAAATTTTTATAACTGTTTTTTTCACTTGCTTGAATATAATTTTTGTGATTGAATTGCCAAACTTTTTGTTTATATAAAAAATTTTTTTTATTATTTTTTTTTTCTTTTTTTAATAAAATTAAAATATTGATTTGTGTTTCTAAATAACGAATCAAAGATAAAGGAGAAACGTTTTTTTTATATAAAGAATATAAAGATAAAATAGATTTTTTTTTTTTTCCTAGTAGTAAATAATTGATCCATTGAAAAATATTTTTTTTATTTTTTTGAAAAATTGTTTTTTTTATTTTTTTTATTGTAATTTTTTTATTAGGAAAAGTTAATAATAAAAGATCTAAATTTTTGTTTAAATATAAAAGATCTGTTTTAAATTTTTTATATAAATATTTTTGTGCTTCATAATTTATTTTATTGTCTAAAGAATAATTTTTTATCCAATCAAAGTAATGTTTTTTTTTTAATGGAAAACAAGAAATTAAGATTTGATCACTGGTAAAGTTTTTTTTAAATTTAATGTTTAAAATTTTTTTATAGTTTAATTTATTGAAAATTATTATTATAGTATGTTTTTTAAAATATTTTTTATTTTCTTGTATTTTTTTGAGAATTTTTTTTTCAATATTATTTAAATTTATTTGTAAAATAATAATTTTTTTTTGAAAGAAAAAATCTTTTTTACGAATTTCATAAAAAAAATTATTCCACAATTTTTTGTTATTAATATCAATTTTTTTATAGTTTTTTGTTCCTTTTATTTGTAATTGTTGTAATATTATTTCTTGAAATTTTTCTATGAGAATATTTTCTGTTCCATATATCATGTAACATGATCTAGTTTTTTTTTTAAGATCCATAACTATCTTTTTTAGATTAAAATAATTCATTTTTTATTTATTAGACTTCAGTAATTAAGTTTAAAATTTTTTTGGGAATAAAAAATTTTTTTATAATTTTTTTGTTATGAATTTTTTTAGTAATTTCTTTTTTTTTTATAATTTGAGAAAAAATTTCTTTTTTAGATAAATTTTTTTTTGTTATCAAAACACAACAGAATTTTCCGTTAATTTGAATAATTATCTTACAGGTTTTATTTAAAATTAATTTCTTATTCATTTTAGGCCATTTATTTATCTTAAAATATTTAATTTTTTTTAATTTTGATAAAATTTTATAACTATAATGGGGAGTAAATGGACTTAGTAATTTAATTATCGTAATGAGTGTTTTTATTATTAAAAAATTATTTTTATCGATTTTACATACATTTTTTTTAAAATATTTAAAAAATTTCATAATTTTTGCAATAGCTGTATTAAAAGATTTTTTTATTTCAATGTCTTGTGAAACTTGATATATTGTTTTATTTAATTTTAATAAAATTTCATTTTTTGCATTATATTTTGTAAGAGAATTTTTTTTATTATTTTTTTTATATTGAGAGATATAAGAATAACAAAAATTCCAAAGTTTATTGAGAAATCTATACATGCCTCGTAAACCTTGTTCGTTCCAATATAAATCAGATTCTACAGGAGCAGAAAACATAATGAATAGTCTAACTGAGTCTGCTCCATATTTTTTAATCATTTCGTTTGGATCAATGCCATTGTTTTTTGATTTTGACATTTTGATCATTCCTGCAGAAATGATTTTTTGATTTGTTAATGATGATTGTGCAATAATTTTACCTTTTTTATTTTTTTTTAATTGAACGTCTTTTTTATTAATCCAGATACGTTTTTTATTTTTTTTAAAATAATATGCATGTGATAAAACCATTCCTTGGCATAATAAATTTTTTGCTGGTTCATTGGTTTTTACTAATTTAAAATCTCTTAATAGTTTATGAAAAAATCTAAAATATATTAAGTGCATAGTAGCATGTTCAATGCCTCCTATATATTGATCAATAGGTAACCAATATTTTGAAGAAATAGGATCAATCATAGAATCTTTAAATTTTGGACATGTATATCTCGCATAATACCATGAAGATTCGAAGAATGTATCAAAAGTATCTTTTTCTCGAATAAATTTTTTACCATTAATAGTAATTTTTCTCCATTTTTTCATCTTTTTTTTATTTTGAAAATCTAGTAATTCAGGAAAAATTACAGGTAATTTATTTTTAGAAATAACAGCTTCTTGACCTTTTTTATTTACAGCGATTGGTATTGGAGTACCCCAATATCTTTGTCGAGAAATATTCCAATCTTGTATTTTGTATTTTTTAGTTTCTATACCGATTTTTTTTTTTTTAATTTTCTGTAATATTTTTTGTACTAAACTTTTTGTTTTATTTATATTTTTTTTTATAAAATTTTTTTTGTATTTTTCCTTAAAATTAAGAATATTATTTTTTTTACAAAAATTTAATTCAGATATACTATGTTTAGGAGAAGCAATAATAATGTTATTTCCATATTTTATGGAAACAAAATTTGCAATCCAAATAGGTAGTTTTTTTTGATTAAAAGGATGAATGGCAAAAATATTCGTATTCATTCCAATATTTTGAATATTTTTGAAATTTTCCGTTGAGATTAAATTTTTTTGTTGTTTTTTTATAAAATTTCTTATATTTTTATCATTTTTTATCAATTTTTTTAAAATTTTATTATTTACAGAAACAGCAATATACTCTGCATCTAATATACTATGTATTTTTTTTGTATATACTTTTATATTTTTTTTAGAGTTTTTTATTTTTAAATTTATTTCTATTCCTTTTGATCGTCCAATCCAATTTTTTTGCATATTTTTAACTTTTTCTGGCCATCCTTTTAATGTTTTTATTCCTTGATATAATTCTTCTGCATAATTTCTAATTTTTAAAAACCATTGAGGAATTTTTTTTAATATAACCTTTGTATCACATCTCCAACATTTTCCTTTAATAACTTGTTCATTAGCTAATACTGTTTTATCGTATGTACACCATTTGACTAAAGAAGTTTTTTTATATACCAATTTTTTTTTATATAATTTAATAAAAAACCATTGTTCCCATTTATAATAATTTGGATCACATGTAGAAATTTCTCTATTCCAATCATAACTAAAACCTAAAGATTTGAGTTGTTTTTTCATATATTTAATGTTTTTTCGTGTCCATTCTTTTGGATTTTTTTTATTTTTTATTGCTGCCTCTTCTGCTGGTAATCCAAAAGAATCCCATCCTATTGGTTGTAAAACATTTTTTCCCAACATACTATGGTATCTAGATATTACATCACTAATAGTATAATTCCTTACATGTCCCATATGTAAATTTCCAGATGGGTAAGGTAACATTGGTACACAGTAATATTTTTTTTTTTTATTATTTTCAAACACTTGAAATTTTTTTTTTTTTATCCATTTTGTTTGTATTTTTTTTTCAATTTTATGTGGATTATAATTTTTTTTCATTTTTTTAGTTTTCATCTATATTATCTTGATTTTTATTTTTTAGATGTTTTTTTTTGATGATTTTAGTGTTATTTATATTTTTAAAAATTTTTCTTAGAATGTCTTTGAGTGTAATTAATCCTGTAATCATTCCAAATTCGTCAACTACAACAGCAATATAAATTTTTTTAGAATAAAATTCTTGTAATGTTTTATCTAGTTTTTGGCTTTCAGGAACAATGATTGGTGATTTAAGAATTTTTTTTAAGATAAATTTTTTTTTTAAATTATCAACAAATTTAAATAAGTCTTTAGATATTAAAAAACCTTTTAAATAAGAATTATTTTGGTTAAAAACAGGGAATCTTGAATATAAAGATTTTTTAGCTACTTTTAAGCATGTTTTTAAATTATCTTTAATTTTTAAAGAAGTCATTTTTACACGAGGAATCATTATATTTTTAACTATTTTTTTTTCTATGTGAATTATATTTTTACACATATGATATGTGTTATCACGAATTAATTTATTATTTTTTGCTTCTTGAATTAAATTTAATAGTTCGTTTTGGTCTTGTGGTTCGTTATACAGTATTTGACTGAGCAATAAAGAAAAAAAACCTTTTTTATTATTTTTAGACATATTGTATGTTCTCATGTATTATGAAATTGAAATTTTTTTAATTTTTTTATCTCTTTTAGAGATATTTGATATATTATTTATCAAATAAAATATGGGTTTTTAAATCCAAAAGACAGCATTGTTTTTATTTCTTTTTTTTCCATATTTTTTCTGTTATTAGTAGTATCATGTGTGTAACCAATTAAGTGAAGAATTCCATGAATAATGATACGAGCCCAATATTCTGTTATTTTAAATTTATATTTTTTAGATTCTTGTTCAAGAATATTTTTACAGATTACTAAATCTCCTAATATTAATTTTTTATTTTCTGTATTGATATTTATTATAGGAAAAGATAGAATGTTCGTTTTTTTTCTTTGATTTCTATAAAGAAAATTCAAATTGCATATTTTTTTTTCATTCACAATGATTATTGTGATAATGTAATTAATAGATTTGTTTAATATTTTTTGAATCCATTTTTTTATCAATTTTTTATTTGGAATATTTTTTTTATTTGTACAGGAATATTTTATATTTAATTTTAACATTTTATAACATAATTTTTATTAATTTTTTTTATTAATTTATTTGACATATTTTCCTTGTAAAGTTTGCATGTTTGCTTGCAAAATTTTTATGTAGGAACATTTTCCAATAAGTTTTTTTGATCCTTCGAATATTACTAATCTATTATTTGTTGTTTTTCCACATAGTTTTTTTATTTTATTGACATAAATTTGTTTTTCTACTAATACTTTTTGATAAGTACCAATCATTTTTTGACTAAAAAATTTAGTATTTTTATTTATTTTTTTTTGTAGAAGATATAATCTTTCTTTTTTTTCCTGTAAATTAATTTCATCATGCAATCGATATGCTGGAGTTCCCGGTCTGGGAGAATATATAAAACTAAAACTCATATCAAATTTAATATCTTTAATCAATTTTAATGTTTTTTTAAAATCTTCATGTGTTTCTCCAGGAAATCCTACAATAAAATCAGATGTAATATAAATATTTGGACGATATTTACGTATTTTCTTGATAATTTCTTTATATTCAGAAATAGTATATTTTCTTCGCATTTTTTTTAAAATTTTATTAGATCCACTTTGAACTGGTAAATGTAAAGAGTTAGAAAGTTTTGGAATATTTTTGTAAATCTTAATTAGATCATCTGTGAATTCCATTGGATTACTAGTTAAAAATTTTATTCTTTTAATATCTTGAATATTAGAAATTAATTCTATTAATTGGGAAAAATTACATATACTTCCGTTTGAAAATTTACTTATATATGAGTTGACATTTTGTCCCAACAGTGTGATTTCTTTTGTTCCGTTTTTTGCTAAAAAATTTGCTTCTAATAAAATATCTTGTGGAGTTCGATTAATTTCTCTTCCGCGAGTACGTGGAACAATACAATATGAACAAAATTTATTACATCCTTCCATAATAGAAATATAAGCACTAATTTTTTGAGTGATGTTATTTTTATAATATGAATATTTTTTTATTTTTTTTGCATTAACATTGCAAATTTTTTTTTTTTTTAGTTCTAATTCTTCAATCATCTTTGGTAGACGATGAATAGTTTTTGGACCAAAAATTATATTTACTAGAGGTGCTCTTTTATAGATTTTTTTTTTTTCTTGTGTAGCGACGCATCCACCTACCGCAATAATTAGATCTTTTTTATTTTTTTTTAACGTTTTCCAACGACCTAGTTGATGAAATAGTTTTTCTTGAGCTTTTTCTCTAATGGAACAGGTGTTTAAAATAAGAATATCAGCTTGTTCTGATACATTAGTTCTTTTATAATTTAATTTTTTTTTTAATATATTAGAGATTAAAGATGAATCATATTCATTCATCTGGCATCCCCATGTTTTAATATATATTTTTTTCATTGTTTTTTAAATGGAAAATAATTAATATTTTATATTTTAAAATGAATTGTAAAAATTATTAAGACGTATTTCATACATGTATTTTGAATATCAATTTATATAAGAATCTTAATTGATTATTCAAAAAAAATTATTTTTATAATTTTATTTCATTTTTTGTATAATTTTATTTATTTATAATAAAATTACTTTATTTAACATGTAAATACTTTTTATCTTATTAAAGATGTATTATTTAAAGAAAGTATTTTTTTATGTAAAGAATTTTTATTTTATTAAAATATTTTTTTCAACAGTTTAGAGGATTTATATTTCTAATGATAGCATTTCTTCTATTGTTTGACGTCTTCTAATTTGAATAATTTTTTTATTCTTTATTAAAATTTCTGGAATTAGTGGACGACTATTATAATTTGATGACATAGACGATCCATAGGCGCCTACATCATGAAAAATTATGTAATCCCCGTATTTTACTTTAGGTATTTTAATAGTGTATATACTGTTATCTTTTTTTTGTGTAAATATATCTCCTGATTCACATAATGGACCACCAATAATTGCTTCAAAGGTATCTAAATAATTTATTTTTCTGTTGTCTTTAGGTAAAATAGAAATATAGTGATAACTACCATATAAAGTAGGTCGGATTAATTCATTAAAACCTACATTGACTAATATAAATTTTCTTTTGTCAACTTCTTTAATACTCTCTATTTTAGAAATTAAAAATCCAGATTCTGCTACTAAAAAACGACCTGGTTCAATTTCTAATTTCATTTTACAGTTTAATTTTTTTGAAATTCTTTTCCTGGCGTTTTCCCATATTTCATAATAATTATTGATATTAATTTCTTTATCTGAAGTTTTATAAGGAATCGTTAATCCTCCACCTGCTGATATATAAGATAATTTACAGTTTATTTTTTCTGCTTCTTGAATCATTGCATTACAAACTTTTTTTAAATGTCTATAATCAACTCCAGAACCAATATGCATATGTAATCCAATTAAATTTAATTTATATTTTTTAATTAAATCTAGAGCTAATTTTGTATTCCAAATTCCATGTTTACTATTTTTTCCCCCTGTATTTGTTTTTTTATTATGTCCATGTCCAAAACCAGGATTAATTCTAATCCATATTTTGTGATTTTTAGATTTTTTTCCAATTTTTTTAATCATATCTATTGAACCAATATTAATTGGAATATTATATTCTATAACTTTTCTTAAAGTTTCGTTATCTATGATATCAGATGTATATATAATATCATTACTATTTTTTTTAAATCCTGCTTTAATTGCTCTTTCGATTTCTCCTAATGAAACAGCATCTACTTTTGTCCCGTATTTTTTCATTAATTTTAAAATATGGATATTTGAACAAGCTTTTTGAGCAAATCGTATAATATTAAATTTTTTTAGTTTAAATATTTGTTTTTTAATAGTTTTTGCATGATATAACCATAATGGTGTTTTATATTTTTTTATTAAAGATAAAAGTTTTTTTTTTTTGACTGGAATTTTTTTTAATATATTCATTGATTTATTTTCTTTTTTCTATTTTTTTAAAATTTATTTTTTTAAAATACTTAAAGTTGGAAAGATGATCACATCTTTAATGTTTGTTTGATTTGTAAATATCATGATTAATCTATCTATTCCTATTCCTAAACCTGCTGTTGGAGGCATTCCATGTTCTAATGCTATGATATAATCTTGATCATATGTTTTGTTTGTTTTTGTGATATTTTTTAATTTTATTTGTTTTTTGAAAATTTTTTTTTGTTCTTGTGGATCATTTAATTCTGAAAAACCATTTCCTATTTCATATCCTCCAATAAAGAATTCAAATCTTTCAGAAAAATTTTTATTATCATTTTTTCTTCTAGATAAAGGAGAAACTTCTGATGGATACTCTGTAATAAAAGTTGGTTGGATTAATTTTTTTTCTACTGTTTTTTCAAATATTTCCGTAAGAACTTTCCCTATTTTCCACGTATTTTTTATTTTTAAATTTATTTTTTGAGCAATTTTTTTTATTTTATCTATATCTTCTAAATCTTGTTTTTTTATGAATCTATTAAATTTTAAAATAGATTCTTTCATAGTGAATTTTTGAAATGGTTGATTAAAATCAAAGAGATTTTTTTGATATTTTAAAGGTTTATTTTTATTTATTTTTTTGTTAATATATTTTATTAATTTTTTTAAAAATCTCATCATATATTTATAGTTTTTATAGGCAATATATATCTCCATCATGGTAAATTCTGGATTATGTTTGAAAGATATTCCTTCATTGCGAAAATTTTTATTAATTTCAAAAATTTTTTCAAATCCTCCAATTATTAATCTTTTTAAATATAATTCTGGCGCAATTCTTAAATACATTTTTTTATTTAATGAATGATGATATGTAGTGAAAGGTTTAGCGATAGCACCTCCTGGAATATTATGCAGAATAGGCGTTTCAACTTCTAAAAATTTTTTTTTTTTCATATATTTTCTAATGAAAGAAATTAAGATAGCTCTTTTTTTAAATGTTTTTTTTAAATTTTTATCAGAAATTAAATCAATATACCTTTTTCTATATTTTATTTCTTTGTTTACTAATCCATGATATTTTTCTGGTAATGGTCTAAGCGATTTTGTTAATAATATAAATTCTTTACAATGAATAGTAGTTTCATTCGTTCTTGTTTTAAAAATATTTCCTTTGACACCTATAATATCTCCTAAGTCTAAATTTTTAAAAAAAAAATAATTATATTTTTTAGATTTAAAAGAATTTTGGTTTGCATATATTTGTATCTCATTTTCTGAATCTTGTAAAATAATAAAGGTAGCTTTGCCCATAATTCTTTTTTTGACAATTCTTCCAGCAATTTTTATTTGAAACGTTGATTTTTCTAATTCTTTTTTATTTTTTTTATTATATTTTAAAAAAATTTTTTCAGAAGAATTATTTGTCATAAAATGATTAGGAAAATTAAATCCATTTTTTTTTAATAATTTTAATTTTTGTATTCTATTTTCCCTTTCAGAATTTTGTGTCATGTTTGTGTTTTTATTATTTTTGGCCATTTTTTACAATCCTAATTGTAGACTTTTTTTAATAAATTCTTCTATATTTCCATTAAAAAATTTTTGTATGTTTCTTGTTTCTTTTCCTGTTCTAATATCTTTAATTCTAGTATCATCTAATATATATGATCTAATTTGATTACTCCATTCAATATTTTTTTTTTTTTATTTATATTTCTTATTTTTAAATTTTTTTCTTTTTTTTGTTGGTTTAATATTTTTGAAATAATTTGTTTCATTGCATTTTTTTTATTTTTATGTTGTGATCGATCACTTTGACATGTCACTGTAATTCCAGTAGGTATATGTTTTATTCTTACTGCGGATTCCGTTTTATTGACATGTTGCCCCCCTGATCCTGAAGATTTATATACTTCTATTTTCAAATCAGATTTATTTAATTTAAAAAATTCTTTATTTTGTAAGACAGGATATACAAAAATTGAACTAAAAGATGTATGCCTTTTATTTCCTGAGTTAAATGGACTTTTTCTAACTAATCTATGTATTCCAGATTCTGTTCTTAACCAACCAAAAGCATATTCCCCTTTAACTTGTAATGTCGCAGATTTGATTCCATTAAATTCATCATATATAATGTTAATTATATTTACATAAAATTTATGTTTATTTAAAAATTTTAAATACATTTTTAATAGCATATTAGACCAATCTTGCGCTTCTATTCCTCCAGATCCAGATTGAATATCAATATAACAATTTTTATTATCGTTTTTTTTTTTAAATAGTGTTTGGATATATAATTTATTAATTTTTTTTTTAATTTTTTTAATTTTTTTTTTGATGTCATTTATAAGAGATAAATCTGATAATTCTATAGAGAGATTTAATAATTTTTGATTCTCTCTTATATTTTTCTCTATTATTTTACAAATATTAATTTTTTTATAAATATTTTTTTTTTCTTTATTAATTTTTTTAAAAAAATTTTTCTTTTTCCAATTTTTTTTATTTTGTACAATATTGTCTATTTCTATTAATCTATTTTTTTTTTTATTTAATTCAAAGACATCTCCTAATTTTTTTATATTTTGAATAATATTTTTTTATTTTTTTTAAAAGTTTTTTTATTGTTTTCATATTTTTCATAAAATTGTATTTTAATGTAAATTATTTTAAATTTTTATTTTTTTAGATAATTTTTTTTAATTATTAAAATTTTATATTTTATCATTTTTTTAAAAATTTCTTACTTATTATATTTTTTTAATTAAAATATTTTTTATTTCAGGTTGTTTATTTATATATTATAAATAATAAAAATTTTTTAGTAATAATTTTCAAATAGGATAATTTTTATGACCAAATTTATTTTTCCAAAAAATGAGATTTTGCCTGCAAATAAAATATTTCTTTCTATAGTTTCTTTAGACGAATGGGAGTTAATAAAAGTTTCAGGTCAAGATAAAAAAAAATATTTAAATAGTCAAATTACAGCAGATATAAATTTATTAAAATCTAATAAATATATTTTATGCGGACATTGTAATAACAAAGGAAAAATTTATAGTACATTATTAATTTTTAAAAGAAAAAAAAATTATTTTTATATTTTAAGAAAAAATATTGCTAAAAAACAAATTCAAGAAATAAAAAAATATTCTATTTTTTCTATAGTGAAATTTTCTAAAGAAAAAAAATTATTTTTTTTTGGAGTTCTTGGAAAAAATGCACGTAATTTCTTGAAAAATTTTTTTTCAATTTTACCTAATAAACATAATTCTGTTATACATGAAAACAATATCACTGTAATCTTTATATATAATGTTATTGAACGTTTTATTTTGGTTTCTTCATATAAAGTTCTTGTAAAAATTTTAAAAAAAAATACAAATATTTCTTATTTTAATTCTAGCAATCAATGGTTATCAATAGATATTGAAGAAAAAATTCCAATTATAGAGTCACAGAATTTATTAAATTTTTTCCCTCAAGAAATAAATTTAGATAAATTTAAAAATAGTATAAGTTATAAAAAAGGATGTTATCTTGGACAAGAACAAATTGTTAAAATAAAATATAATAATTTTAATAAAAGATCATTAAAATTTTTATATTGTATCTATGATGATAAAAATTCATTTTTTCCTGGAGATCTTGTATATGTAAAAATTAAAAAAAAATGGATTAAAAAAGGCGTTTTATTATCTTCTGTAACTGTTCATAATAAAATTTATGCACAAGTTGTTTTAAATAAAATTTATAATAAAGAAAAAATTTATAAAATAAGAAGTAATTATTTTCATGTAAAAAAATAAATTTTTATATTTTCTGTGGAATAAATTTATTTTTTTAATTTTTCTTTTTTTTTTTTTTTTTTGATATAAAAATTTTAGGTATAAATTATATGAAAAATGTAGGAAGAATTTTTATTCTATCAGCTCCTAGTGGTACTGGAAAATCTAGTTTAATAAAATCATTTTTAAAAAAAGAGCAATTTTTAGAAGTAAAAATGTCAATTTCTTATACTACTCGTTTGATACGACCGGGAGAAAGACATGGTATTGATTATTATTTTATTTCTAAAAAAAAATTTAAATTAATGATTAAGAAAAAAAAGTTTTTAGAATACGCGAAAGTTTTTAATAATTATTATGGAACACCTTTAATACACACACAATCTATTTTATTTAAAGGACAAGATATTTTATTAGATATAGATTGGCAAGGCGCACGACAAATTAAAAAAATTTTTTTAAATGCTAAAAGCATTTTTTTATTACCTCCTTCTAAAGACGAATTATTTAATAGATTAAAAAAAAGAAATCAAGATGATCAAGAGGTGATTTTTCATAGAATGAAAAAATTTATTAAAGAAACTAGTCATTATTTAGAATATGATTATTTAATCATAAATGATAATTTTAATGATGCAATTTCTCATTTAAAGACTATTATTTGTTCTTATAGATTATCTACCTCTTATCAAAGTATGAAATATAAAAAATTAATTCAGAATTTATTATGTAGAGATTAGTTTTTTTCTAGAAGCAGATTTTCTTTGATTTTCTTTTAAAAACTTTTTTCTTAGACGTATTTCTTTAGGTGTAATTTCTATTAATTCATCGTCATTAATAAAACTCATTGCTTGCTCAAGAGTTAAATTTATTGGTTTAATTAAGTTAATCGCTTCATCTGTTCCAGAAGCACGCATATTAGTCAATTTTTTCCCTGCTAAACAGTTTACAGTTAAATCATTAGATTTACTATGTATTCCAATTATTTGACCTTCATATACTTTAGCTCCATGCCCTAAAAATAATTTTCCACGTTCTTGTAAGTTAAATAATGAGAAAGCAACTGCATATCCTGTATTATTAGAAATTAATACACCATTTCTTCTATTGGAGATATTAAATTTTGATATATTATCATAATGACTAAATGATGAATAAAAAAGACCAGTTCCAGCGGTAATATTTGTAAATTCTGAACGAAAACCAATTAAAGCACGACTTGATATAATATATTCTAATCTTACTCTTCCTCTATTATCTAAAATCATATTTTTCATTTCTCCTTTTCTTTCTCCTATATATTGCATGATTACACCTTGATATTTTTCTTTTATATCCAATACAATAAGTTCAAAAGGTTCTTTTTCAATTCCATTTTTTTTTTTAAATATAACTTTTGGTCGAGAGACTTCTAATTCATATCCTTCTCTTCGCATATTTTCTATTAATATAGATAAATGTAGTTCTCCTCTACCTGATACACAAAAAGTACTTGAGTCATTTGTTTCTTCTACTTTTAATGCGACGTTATGCATTTTTTCTTTATTCAATCTTTCGAGTATTTTTCGTGAAGTGACATGTATACCCTCAGTACCTGCAAATGGTGAAGAATTAACTGAAAAAAACATTTTTACAGTTGGTTCATCAATATTTAATTTTGGTAGAGGAGATTTACTTTTGATATCGCAGATGGTATCTGAAATTTTAATATTTTCAATTCCAGAAACAGCAATTATGTCTCCTGAAAAAGCAATTTGTGAATCCATTTTTTTGAGTCCAGAATATTTTAATATTTTTTTTATTTCACCATTGTTATTTTTTCCTTGTTGATTGATAACTTTAATTTTTTGTTTTGGTTTTATTGATCCTGAATGAATTCTTCCTATTCCAATAATTCCGAGATAATTGTCATAATCTAATTGTGAAATTTGCATTTTGAATTTTTTATGAATATTTTTTTGTGGAGCTGGAGTATGTTTAATAATTATATTAAATAAAGGAGACATATTATTTTCTAATTTATTTAACTCTAATCCTGATTTTCCCAATAAAGCAGATGTATAAACTATAGGAAAATCTAATTGCTTATCAGTTGCATTTAAATTAATAAATAAATCAAATATTTGATCAATTACCCAATTTGGTCTAGAATTTTTTCTATCTATTTTATTCACAACAACAATAGGGTTTAGATTATATCTAAAAGCTTTTTCAGTTACAAATCTTGTTTGTGGCATCGGTCCATCAAGAGCATCAACAACTAGTAATACTGAATCTACCATAGATAATACTCTTTCAACTTCTCCTCCAAAATCTGCATGTCCTGGAGTATCTACAATATTTATTTTATATTCATTCCATTTGATGGATGTGTTTTTTGCAGTAATTGTTATTCCTCTTTCTCTTTCTAAATCATTACTGTCCATAATACGTTCAGTTTTTTCTTCATGTATTTTAAAAATTCCTGATTCTTGTAGAAGTTTATCAATTAAAGTAGTTTTACCATGATCAACATGCGCAATGATTGCTATATTTCTAAATTTTTGATTCATTTCATTTAACCTATATTTTTTTACAAAACTTTTTTTTTTATGTTATTTTTATAATAAATATTACTATTTATATAATAGTATATTTTTTTATTTTAATCAGTATTTAAAAGTTTTTTTTTAACTTTTTCATATATAATATTTTTTTATATTTATTTTTTTTTTAAATATTTATTTTTTTCTTTGTGCATATTTTTTTTAAGGATAAGTATGAAAATTTTAAATTTTGATTTAACTTTTTTCATGAAAAGTTTTATAAATATTGATCAAATTAATATTCATGTAGGGAATGAAATAGCTTTTTTAGGATATTCTAATTCAGGAAAATCGACATTAGTGAATAGTTTATCTAATAAAAAAAAATTATCACGTGTAAGTAAATTTCCTGGTAGTACAAAATTAATTAATTTTTTTAATGTTGATAATAAATGCAGAATAGTTGATTTTCCAGGTTATGGTTATTCTTCTTTTTACAAGAGAAAAAAAATAAATTGGTTACGAGAAATAAAAAAGTATTTATTTTATAGAAAATGTTTAATTGGAGTTGTTTTATTAGTAGATATAAATTTCTTTTTTAAAGAAAATGATTTAATTATCATAAATATTTTAAATAAAAAAAAAATTAATTTTATTATTTTATTAAATAAATGTGATAAATTAAGTTTTTTTTTAAGAAAAAAAAAATATATTTCTGCTCAAGAGAAAATTATTTCTTTAAAAATTTCACCTTGTATTCAAATTTTTTCTTCATTTAAAAAAATTGGAATTTTTGAATTAAAAAAAACTTTAAGTAATTGGTATTCAGATGTGTATAAAAAAAATAAAAAGTGTAGTTTTTGAATTTTTTGAGCAATTTTTAAACTATTTATTTTAAATTATTAAACCAAGGAGATTTCTTAAAAGATGTTTTTAAGGATTTAAAATTATTTTTCTTAAAATATTCAAATATTTTTTTTTTTTTAGGTTTTTTCAATTTAAAAGATGCATTTAGAATTGGTGAGCGTATTCGTATTTGGATAGTTGATAGGTATTTTGATATAAAAGCAATTTTTTTATTTTTTAAAAAAATTTTTGGTAATTTTTTTGCATTCCTAATATTTAATAAAGAAAGTTTATCTAAATTTTTATAAATCTCTTTTAAAGAATGAAAATTTTTTAAAAGTATTTGTGCAGTTTTAATTCCTACACCGGGTATTCCAGGAATGTTATCTGAGCGATCTCCTACAAGTGCTAAGAAATCTTTTATAAGTTTTGGAGAAATTCCAAATTTTTTTCTAACTTCTTTTTCTCCAATTATTGTTTCATGATGATTTAATATTTTTACATTTTTATTAATTAATTGCATCATATCTTTATCATTAGTTAATATTAAAATATTTTTTTTATTTTTTTTATAAACTAAAGTTCCTATAATATCATCAGCTTCGAATCCTGGTATTTGAATGACAGGAATACCTATATAATTAATTATTTTGATTAATTGATTAATTTGAACTTTTAAATCTTGTGGAATTTTTGGTCTATTTGCTTTATATTTTTTATATATTTTTTTTCTAAAATTAATTGTTTTATGATCAAATACAATAATTATTTTATTAGGCATATATTTATTAAAAACTTTTTTCAGCATAATTAAAGTTCCATATATCGCTCCTATAGGTTCTTTTTTTTTATTTTGAAAATTTTTAAATGCAAAATATGCTCTGTATAAATAATTTGTTCCATCAACAATTATTAAGATATTTTTTTTATTTTTCATATTTTTTTATATAATTTTTTTTATAAATTTTCTTAAAATATTTTACGTAGTAAAATATAATATTTTGAATAAATATATTATTTTACTACTAAATTCATTCTATTTTTTAATTTTTAATTCTTTTGCTCCATAGTAAGGAGCTTTTTTATATCCTAATTTTTCTTCTATTCTAATCAATTGGTTGTATTTAGCGATTCGATCTGTTCTGCTTAAAGATCCAGTCTTAATTTGCCCTGCTGCAGTTCCAACTGCTAAATCTGATATAGTAACATCTTCTGTTTCTCCAGAACGATGAGAAATAATCACATTATAATTGGCTTTTTTAGCTGTTTGTATTGTTTTAATCGTTTCAGTTAATGTTCCAATTTGATTTGGTTTAATTAAAATAGAATTTGCGATTTTTTTTTGAATTCCTTTTTTTAGGATATTATCATTCGTGACAAATAAATCATCTCCAACAATTTGAATTTTTTCTCCTAAAATTTTTGTTTGATGTATAAAACCTTTCCAATCTGATTCATCTTGTCCATCTTCGATGGATAAAATAGGATATTTTTTTATAAGATTTTTTAAATAATTAGTAAATTCATATGAATTAAATTGTTTATTTTCTCCGTGTAAAAAGTATTTTTTTGTTTTTCTATCATATAATTCTGAAGATGCACAATCAATTGCTAAAGTTACATCTTTTCCAATTTCATATTCTGATTTTTGTATTGCTTCTAGTATTAAAAGTATTGCTTCTTCATTTGAATATAAATTAGGAGCATAACCTCCTTCATCTCCAACTGCTGTACTCATATTTTTTTTTTTTAATATTTGAGATAATGAGTGGAAAATTTCACATCCTATTTGTACTGCATGTTTAAAGTTTTTTGCAGATATAGGTTGTATCATAAATTCTTGAAGATCAATATTATTATTAGAATGTTTTCCACCATTTATGATATTCATCATTGGTAGTGGCATAGAATATTTTTTAGGCGTGTTATTCAGTTCAGAAATATGCTCGAAAAGATATATTTTTTTAAATATTGCAGCTGCTTTTGCATTTGCTAAAGAAACAGCAAGCATAGTATTAGCACCTAATATAGATTTATTCTCTGTTCCGTCTAATTCAATCATTGTTTTATCGATGTCTTGTTGATCTATAGAATTTTTGTTTTTTAAATTTTTAAATATTAAATGATTAATTAATGAGACAGATTTTTGAACACCATTTCCTGAAAATCTTCTTTCTAAATCTCTTATTTCTAATGCTTCTTTAGATCCTTTTGAAGCACCAGATGGAACTGAAGCAATACCAATACATCCTGTACGTGTATGTACTTCTGCTTCAACTGTTGGATTTCCACGAGAATCTATTATTTCTCTTCCAATTATTTTTTCAATTATAGACATAATTTACTCATTTTTTATTTTTTATGATTTTTTTTTTTAATTTATCTTGTGGTATGTTTTATCTTTGTATATATTTTATATTAAATATTAAATATTTTTAAAGATTGAATAATATTTGTATATTAATAAAATAAAATATAAAAAAAATTTTTTAATAGTTTTATAAGGTTTTTATTGAAATTTTACGAATATATTTTTTTTATATAAAAATTTATTTATGTTCTTAAAGAAATTTTTGATTAAATAAATTAATTTTTTATTTTTTCATGATTAATTTATTGAAATTTCATAAAAATAATATTTTTTGAATATTTGATTGTAACATTTTATTAATATTTTTTTTTTATATTTTATTCAAAGTTTTATAGAATTTTTAAATTCTTTTTTCAAAAAAAAATTTTATAAATTTAAAATTTTTTTATATTTTTATTGTTTTTTTTAATTTTATTAAAAAATTTTTATTTTAAAAAAATTAAAAATATTTTTTTTCTTTTAAAGATATTGTTTCATTAAAAGTAATTTTTTTATTTTTTAATGTTTCTTTTTTATCAATAATAAAATATCCTTCTCTTTCAAATTGAAAAAATTTTAGTTTTTTTTTATTCATAAGATCTTTTTCTATAAATCCATTTTTTATTTGTATAGAATTTTTATTAATATAATTTAAATATTTTTTTTCATAATTCGGATTTTTTATTTTAAAAATAGGTTGAAATAATCTAAATTTTGCTGGAATAGAATTTTTTTTTGAAATCCAATGAATCACACTATTTACTTTTCTGTTTTTAGGATTTTTATTTAAAGTATTTTTATCATATGTACAAAATATTTTTTTGATTTCTCCTGTAGAATTTTTTTCAATTTTTAAAGCTTTTATTATATATGCATGTCTTAATCTCACTTCTGTATTTAGTGATAATCTTTTATATTTATTTGTTCTCTTTTCTTTAAAATCTGATTTATCAATATATATAACTTTACTAAAATAAATTTTATGTTTTCCCTTTTTAGGAAAAAAAGGATGATTATTAACGATAATTTTTTCATTATGATTTTCAGACATGTTTATAATAATAATTTTTATAGGATTTATAACTGCCATAAAACGGTTTGCAATTTTATTTAAATCGTTTCTAACACAATATTCTAATAGTTTTAGTTCAATTAAATGATTTTTTTTCGATATTCCGATTTTTTGACAAAAATTTTTAATAGATTGAGGTGTATAACCTCTTCTTCTTAAACCAGAAATAGTAGGCATTCTTGGATCATCCCATCCTGTGACAATTTTTTCTTTTACTATTTTTTTTAATTTTCTTTTTGACAAAACAGTATATTCTAAATTTAATCTAGAAAATTCATATTGTTGTGGTATATTTTTAACATCAAGTTTTTGCAAAATCCATGTATATAACTCTTTATTATCAAGGAATTCTAAAGAACACAAAGAATGAGTTATTTTTTCTATAAAATCTGATAAACAATGACTGAAATCGTATGTTGGATATATGCACCATTTGTTTTTTGTTCTATAATGGGATATATTTTTTACTCTATATAAAACAGGATCTCTCATGATTATGTTATTAGATTGCATATTTATTTTTGCACGTAAACAAATTTCTCCATCTTTAAATTTTCCATTTTTCATCTCTTTAAATAATTTTAAGTTTTCTTTAATAACACGATTTCTGTATGGACTATTTATTCCTTTTTTTTTTAATGTTCCTCGATATTTTTTTATTTCCGATTGAGATAATTGATCTACGTAAGCGAATTTTTTTTTTATTAATTTCTTGGCATATTTATATATTTTTTCAAAGTATTGTGATGCATATAAACTTTTTTTATTCCATTTATATCCCATCCATTGAATATCTTTCTTAATTTCTTTGACAAATTTTTTTTTTTCGTGTTTTGGATTAGTATCATCAAATCTTAAATTACATTTTCCATGATATATTTTAGCAATATTAAAATTCAAGCATATGGATTTTGCATGACCAATATGTAAAAAACCATTAGGCTCTGGAGGAAATCTAGTGCGTATTTGATTTTTTTTATTTTTTTGAATGTAATTATCAATTATTTTAAATATAAAATTTCTGTTTTTAAAATTTTTTGTCATGTAGTGATCCTTTTTGGATGATATATTATCAGTATAAATATACTTTTTAAAAATTTTTTCTTTATAGAATTTTTTTTTTTTATATGATATAATTTTTTTCAGTTTTAATTTTGAAAAATTTTTATAAAGATTTTATTATACTAGTATATTTATTAATATAAAGATATAATATTTCAGATATATATTTATATATAATTTTATTTTTTAATCTTTAAAGATTTAAATATAATAAAATTTTATTTTTATTAAAATTTTCTAGCTATGTAGCTCAGTCGGTCAGAGCACAGCACTCATAACGCTGATGTCATGGGTTCGATTCCCATCATAGCTAATTATTTAGAAAAATATTTTATATAGAATTTTTTTTTAGCGGGAGTGGCGAAATTGGTAGACGCACCAGATTTAGGTTCTGGCGCCCTTATTTGGGTATGCGAGTTCAAATCTCGCTTCCCGTAATTTTTTTTTAGAATAGAAAATTTTGGGGTATGGCCAAGAGGTTTAAGGCACCGGTTTTTGATACCGGGATCCCTGGTTCGAATCCAGGTACCCCAGTGTCTTTTATAATTACGAAAATTATTTTAAAAAAAATTTATATAAATATTTAAATTAATTTATTTTTTTTTTTTTTTTTTTTTTTTTAAATAAATTTTTTATAAAAATTTCTTTATATTCTATTTTTTTCATTTTTTAGTAGCTTCATAACTTTAAATTTTTCAAAAAAATTATAAAATTTTTTATATAAAAATAGTATTAAAGTTGTTTTATTTAAATATCAATTGGTGTAATTCATATTATGAAATCAAAAAATTTAAAAAAAAAAGTAGCTTTTGAAGTTTTAAAATTTATACCAAATGAAATATTTATTGGTGTTGGAACTGGATCTACTGTAACGTATTTAATCAATTATTTAAAAAAAATAAAAAATAAAATAAAAGGAGCTGTTTCTTCGTCTTATAAAACAACTATGAGTCTTAAAAAAAATGGAATAAAAGTTGTTCAATTAAATAGTTTAGATCGCCTTCCTTTGTACATTGATAGTGCGGATGAAATTAATAATAATATGGAAATGATTAAAGGAGGAGGAGCAGCTTTAACTCGAGAAAAAATTCTTGCTTCTGCCGCTGATAAATTTATTTGTATTATTGATGAAACCAAACAAGTAAAAACATTGGGTAAATTTCCTTTGCCTATTGAAGTTTTACCTATGTCTTATCGTTATGTGATGAGAGAATTAAAAAAAATTGGTGGAGAAGTAAAAAAAAGAAGTAATATTATTACTGATAATAACAATTATATATTAGACATTAGTAAATTATGTATTGTTAATCCTGTAGATATTGAAAATACAATTAACAACATTCCAGGAGTTATTTCTGTTGGGATATTTTCTCGTAGAAAACCTGATATTTTATTAGTTAGCACAAAGAAAAATGTTAAAAAGGTTTTTATTAATTAATTTAATAATAATTTTTTAAAAAATATATTTTTTTATCAGAGTGCTTAATATATTTAAAAAAATTTATATCTTCATAATTCCTTCAAACATTCAAATCTCCATATTTATATTGCATAATTGAAATAGCTGTTAAAGCAGCCGTTTCTGTTCTTAAAATTCTTTTTCCTAAATTTATATTAAAAAATTTTTTTTGAACACAAAATTTTATTTCTTTTTTTGAAAAACCCATTTCTGAACCTATTAAAATATATAATTTTTTTGTTTTATTTGGTAATTTTTTTTTTTTTGAAGTTTTTTTATTTGGCGTAAAAATTATTTTTGGATAATCTTTTAAAGAAAAAATCCATTTATTAAGTTTGATGGGTTTGAAAATTTTTGTTAAAACATTTCGTTCACATTGTTGACTTGCAGATATTGATATTTTTTTCCATTTTTTGATATTTATTATTTGTTTGTTTTTTAGAGAAGATTTTTCACATATAATAGGAGTAATGGATTCTACACCAAGTTCTGAAGATTTTTGAATGATCCATGACATTGATTTTTTTTTAGAAATAGATTGTCCTAAATGTATTTTCAATGGTGATTCATTATTTTTTTTTTCTTTTGTTAATATATTTAATGTTATTTTTTTTTTATTTAATTGGATAATTTCAGAAAGAAATAAAAAATTTGTATTGTTAAATATATAAACTTTATTTCCAATACTCATACGCATGACGTTTACAAGATAATTTTTTTTATCATCTTCTAAAGAAATTTTTTGTTGAATATTTATTTTTTTATTTATATAAATTCTTGGAATTTTTTTCATATTTAATATAAAAAAATGAAAAATTGTATAAATATTTATATTTTTTAAAATTTATAATTTTAAAAATTATTATTGTTTTGTATTTTTTATTACATCCGGTAGGATTTGAACCCACGACCTCTCGGTTCGTAGCCGAGTGCTCTATCCAACTGAGCTACGGATGCATTTTTAATGGAAATATTCTTAACATAAAATTTTTTATATTTAAAATAAAAAATTTAGTGAGAGAGGGATTCGAACCCTCGACGCGTATTTCTACACATACTCTCTTAGCAGGGGAGTGCTTTCAACCACTCAGCCATCTCACTTAAATTATTTTATAAATTTTTATAATCCTATTAATTTTACTATTTTTTTTTTAAAATGTCAATTCTATATTTTAATAGAGAAATTTTTTAAAATTATTTTTCTTATCTTTTTTTTTTTTTTTTTTTTTTTGAAAAACATAAAAAATTATTTATTTTTGTATCAGGAAATTTATGTATTATTTTTTTCTTTTTGTATTTTTTGATATATTTCTTCTCTATGTACCGAAATTTCTTTGGGAGCGTTAACTCCGATTCTAACTTGATTTCCTTTTACTCCTAATACTGTTACTGTAATTTCATCTCCAATAACTAATGTTTCACCTACTCTTCTGGTTAAAATTAACATTTTTTCTCCTTAAAAAAATTTTTAATTCCATATCATGTAGTATTAAATTTTTTTTAAAAATATTTTTTTTATTTTTATGTAAGTTATTTTTAAAAAAAATGACTTATTATCTATGATAATATGTAAAATTCAATGTGCAAAATTTATTTATTTTTTTTAACCATTTTGATAATTTTTTTTTTAACTTTATGAATTTTGTTTATTAAATTTTTTTCAGAATTTAATATTCCTTCAGATATATATTTATTTCCTCCTCCTTTTCCAGGAATTATTTTGAATATCTTTTTAATCATTCTATTTGCTTTAATTTTTAAAGGCAAATTTTTACTAATTTTTATAATAAGATAATTTTTTTTTGAAATATTAATTAAGATAATAATGATTGATGGAAATTTTTTTTGTAGTATATCTATTATAGATCGGAAATATTTTATTTCTTCGTTTTTTAATATTTTAAATATAAAATGGATTTTACATATTTTTATATCATTGTTAGATATTTTTTTTGCAATCAATAAAATATATTTTTTTTGTATTTCTTTGTTTTCTTTCAATATTTTTTTTTGATATTGGATAATATTTTTTATTTTCTGAATTAAATTCGAGTTTTTAGATTTGGTTATTTGTTTTAATTTTTGAATTTTTTTCTCTGTTTTAAAATTCTTTTTTAAAGCTTCTTTATAAGTAACTGCTTTAATTCTTCTAATTCCTGATGATACATTTTTTTCATGTAGTATTTTAAAAATAATAATTTTACCAGTTTTTTTAACATGTGTTCCACCACATAGTTCATTAGAAAAATTTTTAATAGAAATTACACGAACCTTTTTTTTATATATTTTATTAGGCAAAAACCTGATTTTTTTTTCTTTAGCTTCTTTAAATTTTATAAAAAAACTTTTAATTTTAATATTTTTATGTATGATATTATTAACAAATTTTTCAATTTTATAAATTTGTTTTAACGTTAAAGGTTTGTAATGTGAAAAATCAAATCTAATTTTTTTATCATTGATTAAAGAACCTTTTTGAGAAATATGTTTTCCTAATATTTTTCTTAATCCTGAATGTAGTAAGTGTATAGATGTATGATTTTTTTCTATGAGTTTTCTTTTTTTAATATTTATTTCTGCTATGATTTTATCATGTGTTTTTATTTTTCCAGATTTTATTTTTCCTATGTGTATAAAAAAATTACCATATTTTTTGGTGTTGTATACTTTAAAAATTCCATTTTTTGAATATATTTTACCTGAATCTCCTATTTGACCACCTGATTCTGCATAAAATGGCGTTTTTTCAATAATTATTTTCCCTTTTTCATTTTTTTTTATTTTTTTTGTTAATGTATTCTCTCTATAAATAGATTGCACTATACTTTTTGTTTTAAATATATTGTAACCTGCAAATTTCGTCTGTTTTATGTTTGGTATAATTATTATTTCTTGGTTTGTGATCATTTTTTTTTTTATAGACGATTTATTTTTTTCAATTTGTTTTTTCAAGCCATCATTATCAATTTTAATATTGTTTTCTAAACAAATATTTTTCGTTAAATCTATTGGAAAACCTAATGTGTCGTATAAATAAAATACTATTTTTCCATCTAATATTTTATTTTTTGTATTTTTAATCTCTTTATTTAAAATTTTTAAACCTTTTTTTAATGTTTGCGAAAAATTTATTTCTTCATTTTTTAATATATTTTCTATTTTTTTTTGTTTGTTAATTAAAATAGCGTTTGAACTCCCCATAACTTTAATTAGTATTGGAACTAATTTATAAAAAAAACATTTTTTTATTCCAAGAGATCTTCCATATCTGATAGCTCTTCGAATTATTTTTCTTAAAATATATCCTCGATGTTCGTTGGATGGTAAAACATTATTTGCAATAATAAATGCACTAGATCGAATATGATCGGCAATAACTTGTATAGCACGATCATTTTTTTTTTTAATTGTTTTTAAAGTTTTTATTTTTTGTATTATTTTTTTAAAAATATCTATTTCATAATTAGATTTTACGTTTTGTAAAATAGTCGCAATTCTTTCTAGTCCCATTCCTGTATCTACAGAAGGTGTTTTTAATTTTTGAAATGTATTATTCGGTAATTTATTATATTCTATGAAAACTATATTCCATATTTCGATAAATCTATTTTTATATTTTTTTTTATTTTTTTGAAAATTTTTTTGAATATTATTTTTACATTGATCATAAAAAATTTCAGTACATGGTCCACAAACTCCATATTTTCCCATCATCCAAAAATTTTCTGAAGTATATAATTTTTTTTTTTTATCTTGCATTAAAATAATTTTATCTTTTGCAATTCCTATAATATTTTTCCAGATTTTATATGTTTCATAGTCGTTTGCATAAACTGTAACTAAAATTTTTTCTGCATTAATGTTAAACCATTTTTTAGATGTTAATAATTCCCATGCATATGTTATAGCTTTTTCTTTAAAATAACTACCAAAACTAAAATTTCCTAACATTTCAAAAAAAGTATGATGTCGAGATGTATGTCCGACGTTATTTAAATCATTATGTTTACCACCAGTTCTTAAACAATGTTGTAAACTAGCAATTTTTTTATATTTAGGAGTTTGATATCCTAAAAAAATATTTTTAAATTGATTCATTCCTGCATTAGTAAATAATAATGAAGGATCATCATTGATAGTTAATGAACTTCCAGGATAAATTTTATGATTTTTTTTTTTGAAGAATTCGAAAAATTTCTGACGTATATTTTCTGTTGTATAATACATATTAATAAAAAATTTCCTATTTTTATATTTGTATATTTTATAAAAAATTTTTGATATATTTACATTTCTTTTAATTTCGTAAAAATAATCAAGCTCTTATAATTAAGAGATATGGATTTATGATTGTAGTTTTTTAAACTGTTAAATAAAATATTAAAAAAATTAAATATTTTTTAAATTTATTTTTTATTTATTAAAATATAAGGATTTGTTATATGAAAAATTTAATTTTTTTGAGAAACGTTGTTCTTAAAAAAAAATTTAATAAATATAGATTAGATAAATTTTTATCACTTTCTTATCCAAAATATTCAAGAAATCATTTTAAAAAATGTATTTTAAAAAATTGTGTTTTCGTTAATAACACAATTGTAAATTCTCCAGATTTTAGAATTATGAAAGGAGATTCTTTAAATGTTAAATTTTTTTCTAAACAGAGTGATAATTTATCTCCTCAAAAAATGTCATTAGATATTGTATATGAAGATAAATATTTATTAGTAATTAATAAAAAACCTTCTTTAGTCGTTCATCCAGGATTTGGAAATGATACTGGAACTTTATTAAATGGTTTAATTAATTATTATAAATTTATTAAAAAAATTCCAAGAGCAGGTATTATTCATCGTTTAGATAAAGATACTTCAGGATTAATAATTATTGCAAAAACTTTTTTATCATATTTACTTTTAAAAAAAATGATGAAAAAAAGAGAAATTACTAGAGAATATCAAGCTATTGTATTAGGAAAAATAAAATATGGAGGATGTATTAACGCTCCTATTAGTAGAAATTTAAAAAAACGTACTTGTATGACTGTAAGTTCATTTGGTAAACATGCGATTACTTATTATTCTATAAAGAAAAAATATAGATATTATACTTTACTAAAAATACGTTTAAAAACAGGTAGAACGCATCAAATTAGAGTGCATATGTTATATATTCAACATCCGATTTTAGGAGATAAAAAATATAGATGTAATTATAATATTTTTAAAGGTTTAGAAAAAAGTTCAGAATTTTACAAGGTAAAAAATTTTCCTAGACAGGCATTACATGCTTATAAAATTAATTTTATTCATCCAATAACAAAAAAAAAAATTGTTATAAGATTAAATCTTCCTAAAGACATGCAGAATTTTCTTTCTTAGAATAAAATTTTTCACAAATTTGTACTTAGAAAATATATATATATTTTGAATATATTAGTTATTTTTATTAAAAATATTTTTTAAAACTTGTTTTATGTAAATAATGAAATAGATTAATTTATTTTATAAATTGACGTTTTTTCAATTTATGAAATTTAAAAAAAAAATTATTGAGATAATCTTTTAACAGCGGTTTTTAATGCCCATTTATATCCATCTAATCCTAATCCGCAAATAATTCCAGAAGAAATATCAGAAATCCAAGAATGAGCGCGAAAATTTTCTCGAGCATAAATATTTGATATATGTATTTCAATAAATGGAATATTTACTCCTAATAATGCATCTCTAAGAGAAATACTTGTATGTGCAAACGCAGCAGGATTAATAATAATATAATCTATTATATTTTTTGAATTATGTATTTTATCAATTAATATATGTTCAGCATTTGATTGCAGATGAACAAGATTTATTTTTAGTTTTTTTGAATATATTAATAATTCTTGTATTAAATCAGAAAATGATGTTTTTCCATAAATATTTTTTTCTCTTGTTCCTAGAAGGTTTAGATTAGGACCATTTAATAATAATATATTAAATTTTTTTTTCATATTTTTTATATTAGTTAATTATAATAATTTATATTATACAATATAAGAACAAATATTGAAAAAATTTTTATTTAATTGTTCTATATTAAAAAATATATTTATTTTTTTATATAAAATGTATGTTTTAAAAATTTTAATAATAAAGAGAGAAATCATGAGTTTTAATATTGTAAAAAAAAAAATTTTAAATACTAATAATATTAGTATAGAAAATATATATTCAATTTTTTCAGATCTTTCTACTAAAGAATTAAATTATTCTGATATTTATTTTCAAGATAAGATATCTGAATCTTGGATTTTAGAAGATAAAATTATTAAAAATGGAATCTATAATATAGATAAAGGAATTGGATTAAGAGCAATACATAATAAAATAACTAGCTTCGCTTCTATAGATCAAATTAATCTACAAGGATTAAGAAAAATTTCTACTTATGTGAAAGATATTTCAAAAAATAAAAAAGTATTTTTTAAAAAAAAAATTTTACGAAGTGAACATCAATCTTATTATAATTTTGTAAATCCACTTAATTCGATTCCGAATTTTGAAAAATTGGATTTATTGCATCAGATAGATAAAATTTCTAGAAAATATGATTCTAGAGTATCTCATGTGAATGCTTGTTTGTTTGGAGCATATGAATATATATTAGTAGTTTCTATAGATGGTGTTTTATCTGCAGATATTAGACCATTAGTTTCTCTTACTGTTAGTGTTTTATCTGAAAATAAAAGTAGAAGAGAAATGGGAACAAACGGTCAAGGAATAAGAGGAACATATAAATATTTTTTAGAAAAAGATAAAAACGGAATATCTAATATAAAAAAAATAGCTGAAGAAGCTGCTAGAGTTTCTATTTTAAATTTATTTGCGAAAGAAGCTCCTTCTGGATATTTTCCAGTGGTTTTAGGATCTGGTTTACCTGGAGTTTTATTACATGAAGCTGTCGGTCATGGTTTAGAAGGAGATTTTAATCGCAAAAAATTATCTGTTTATAGTGATAAAATTAATAAAAAAATTACATCTAGTTTATGTACAGTAATAGATGATGGAACAAAAAAAGAATTTCGAGGATCGATATCTATTGATGATGAAGGAACTCCTGGACAACGTAATATTTTAGTAAAAAATGGAATTTTAAAAAAATATCTTCAAGATAAATTTAATGCTAGTTTAATGGAAACAGTTTCAACAGGAAGCGGAAGAAGAGAATCTTATCGTCATGTTCCTATGCCTCGTATGACTAATACTTATATGTTACCTGGAAAATCTACAGTAAAAGATATTATAGAAAGTGTAGATTATGGAATTTATGCTGTTAGTTTTAATGGAGGACAAGTAGATATTACTTCAGGAGAATTTGTTTTTTCTACTTCAGAAGCATATTTAATTAGAAATGGGAAAATTGTTACACCTATAAAAGATGTTACTCTTATTGGTTCCGGAATAGAAGTGATGAAAAAAATTTCTATGGTAGGAAATGATTTATTTATTGAAAATGGAATAGGAATATGTTCAAAAGAAGGACAATGTGTTCCTGTATGTGTTGGTCAACCTACTATCAAAATAAATAATTTAACTGTTGGAGGTACTAAATAATAAAAATATATTAAAAAATCAATCATGCAGTCACAAGTTATTTTATGACTGCGTGTATGTAAATATTTTTTTTTATGTACATGCAATAATGAAATTACATTCTTTCTGTAATGCGAGCAGATTTTCCAAATCTCTTTCTGAGATAATATAATTTTGCTTGTCTAACTTTTCCTTTTCTTTTTAGAAAGATTTTTTCGATATTTTTAGAATGAGTTTGGAAAACTCTTTCTACTCCTTCTCCATGAGATATTTTTCTTACGCAAAAAGCAGATTGCAAACCTCGGTTTTTTTTTGAAATTACAATACCCTCAAATGATTGTAAACGTTTTTTTGCTCCTTCTATTACCCACACTTGAATTTCTAATGTATCTCCTGCATGAAATTTTGGTATATTTTTTTTAATTTGTTTTACATCTATTTCTTTTATTATTTTATTCATATTTTTTTTTTAAAGTAGTATTATTTTTTAGATTTTTTTTGAAAAATTTTATTTTGAATAATATTTATTCTTTTTTGAAATAACTTTGGTTTTTTTAATAATGTTTGTTGAATCGATTTTTTTAATCTCCATGTATGAATTTTTTTGTGATTTCCAGACAATAATACTTTAGGAACTTTCATTCCATCTATGATTCTTGGCCTTGTATAATGTGGGTAATCTAATAAATTTTTTGCAAATGAATCTTCATGTTGAGATATTTTTTTTTTAATGACTCCTGGTATAAATCTAGAAATTCCATCTATCAAAACCATTGCTGCTAATTCGCCTCCAGTTAATATATAGTCTCCAATAGATATTTCTTCATCAATATATTTATCAATAATTCTTTGATCTATTCCTTGATATCTTCCACATATTAATATGAGACTTTTTTTTTTTGATAATTTTTTTAATTTTTTATATGTTATTTTTTTCCCTTGAGGTGAAAGATATATTATCAAAGATTGATCATTTTTTTTTGCTTGTATAATAGAGTTTTTTAGTGGAAGAAAACTCATAATCATTCCAGGTCCTCCTCCATAAGGTCTATCGTCTATTTTCTTATTTTTATTTTTACTAAAGTCTCTTATATTAAAAAAAAATAAATTAATAAGTTTTTTTTTAACTGCACGTGCAATAAGCCCATAATTCATTATAGAATTAAACATTTCTGGAAAAATAGTTATTATTTTAAAATTGATATTTTATCCTTTCTAATTTTTATATATTCCAATTAATTAATATTTTTTTTTTTTTTCTTTTAATTTTTTTGATAATTTTTTTTTCAATAAAAGGAATTAATATTTCTTTATTTTGGTAATTTTTTTTTTTATTGATAATTAATATATCATTAGATGGAGTTCGTATAATATTTTTAACTGTTCCTAAAAATTTTTTTTGAGTATTAAAAACTTCAAAATTTATTAATTCATACCAATAATATACATTTTTTATGTGTTTTAGTTGTGTGTGATAAATGAATATTTTGATGTTTTTTAATAAATCTGATGCGCTTCTATTGATAATATTTTTGACTCTTATTAAAAAAAAATTTTTTTGACATTTCCAATCTTGAATTTTTAATTTATTTTTTTTGTTTCCTATTTCATAATATAATGGATTATATTGAAAAATTTTTTTTTTTTTTTCAGTATAAGAAAATATTTTCATCCAACCTAATATTCCATGAGAAGAACATATTTTCCCTAAAATTATTTTTGTCATTTGTATTATATTTTTTGTAATTTTATTTTCAATTATTGATAAGTTTTAATTAAATATTGTACTCTTGGAGATATTTTTGCACCAATTTTTTTCCAATATTCTACTTTATTAAAATTTATTTTAAATTTTTCATTTTTTAAATAACCTATTGGATTAAAAAAACCAATTTTTTCTATAAAACGACCATTTCTAGCTGATCTGCTATCTGTGACAACAATTCTATAAAAAGGTTTTTTTCTCGATCCATGTCTAGAAAGTCTGATTTTAACCATTTTTCCTCTTTTTAACAATTATATATTTTTTTTAAATGAGATATATTTTTTTAAAAACTAATAAATCATATTTTTAATTTTTTGAAAAAAATTCATTATTCCACCTTGCTTCATGTTTTTCATCATTTTTTTCATCATTTGAAATTGTTTTAATAATTTGTTTATATCTTGTATTTTTGTTCCAGATCCTAAAGCAATTCTTTTTTTTCTTGTTCTTTGGATTATTTTTGGGTTTGTTCTTTCTTTAATAGTCATAGATTGAATAATTGCTTCAATTTTAGTAAACATAGTATTATTTACATCGAATAAAACATTTTGTTGAAAATAAGAATTAAAAGGGAATTTTTGTAATAAATTTTTAATATTTCCTAATTTTTTAATTTGTCTTATTTGTTCTAAAAAATCATTTAAATTAAATTTTTTTCCTAATTTAATTTCTGTATCAAGTTTTTTTATGTATTTTTTATCAACCTTTTTTTCTATAGATTCAATTATTGATATTTTATCTTCCATACCTAGTATTTTTGAAGCTATTTTATCTGAATTAAAATATTCAATGTTATTTAGTTTTTCTCCATTTCCAATAAATTTAATAGGAATTTTTGTAATATATTTTAATGATAAAACAACTCCGCATCTAGTATTTGAATCTGTTTTAGTTAAAAAGATTCCTGTTATAGGTAATAATTTTCTAAATTTTTTAATAACATTAATAGCATCCTGTCCACTCATAGAATCTATAACAAATATTGTTTCTAATGGATTCGTTAATTGATATATATTTTTAATTTCTTGCATTAAATTAATATCGATATGTAATCTTCCTGCAGAATCAATCATTAAAACATCATATTTTTTTATTTTAGCATAATCTATTGCTTTTTTTGCGATATCTTCTGGTTTTTCAGTGTTGTTTGCTGGAAAGAAATCCACTTTAATTTTTTTCGCAATGATTTCTAATTGTTTAATTGCTGCTGATCTATAAATGTCTGTTGACACAATTAATATTTTTTTTTTGTATTGTTCTAAACAAAATTTTGCTAATTTTCCAACACTGGTTGTTTTACCTACTCCTTGTAACCCGATAAATAAAAATATTGATAGTTTTTTATTTTTAAATGTAATAGAATTATTTTCGTTCCCTATAAGAGATTTTAACTCGTGATGTAATATTTTTATAAATTCTTGTCCAGGTGTTAAAGAATCATTAATATTTTTCCCTACACATTTTTTTTTTATTTCTGATAATAGTTTTTTAATGACATATAAGGAAACATCAGCTTCTAATAAAGAAATTCTTACTTCTCTTAATATATTTTGAATATGATTTTCTGTAATTCTTCCTTGATTAGAGATTTTTTTTATTATTTTTGAAAAACTTTTTTTTAAATTATTAAACATAATTTTCACTCAAAATTATTTGCATCGCATTATTTAAAAAATTTTTTATAATAATTATTTGTATTAATAATTTCAATAAATATAAATTTTATTAAAACATTTATTTTTTCTTTTTTGATACTATATAAAATATAGTAGAATTATTTTTTTTATCTGATATATTTTTTTTTATGACATTTAAATTATATATTTTACTACATTTTTTATTTCCAATTGCAGCAAAACCTTTTTTTTTTAAAATAGAAATTTTTTTTATTGCTTCAGAAGAACTTTTTGTATATTTAATTTTCCATTTTGGAAATTTTTTTATAAATGAAATACATTGTTTGATAGGCTGAGAATGACTATAAAGTAATTTTATATTTTCAGGAAATGTATTTTTATATGATATGAGGCAATGTTTGATTGAAATTTTTATTTTATCTTCAATAAAGAGTTTTTTATTATTTAATAAAGAGTTTGTTTCAGAAATTTTTCCAGAAAAATTATTTTTTATTGGGAGAATTGCATATTGAGATTTTTTTTTAAGAACATTTTTTATAACTTTCTCAAATGTTTTGCATGAAATTGGACAAAATTTTTTATTTTTTTTTTAGAATATTTCAAAAAAGCAAGATGTGAATAAGATCCTTTAGGACCTAAAAAAGAAATTTTTACTTTTTTTTTTTTTAAAATTTTTTTTTGTATTTTAACTGAATTTTTAATGATTTTTTTAAATACTTTTAATAAAAATTTTTTTTTTAATTTCAAATTTTTTCCTTTTTTAATGATTTTTGTAAATATTTTTTTTTCTCTTTTAACATCTTTGATTGGATAATTTATTTTTATTTTCTCTTTAATAATTTTTTTAGAAATTATATTTCTTTTCGCTAAAAGAGAAATAATTGATTCATCGATTTTATTTATTTTTTTTCTTAATAAGAAGAGATTTTTATTTTTATTCATATTTATTTTCTCTATTATATATATTTATTTAAAGTAATAAATTTATTGCATGCTAAATATTTTTTATTTATAAAAATAATATCTAAAAAAATGTTTGATATATTTTGTTTTAAATATTTTTAATAATATTTTTTTTTCTATTATAATAGTGTTATGAAATTAGTTTTATTTATTATAACATTCATTTTCAGTTTTATAAAATTGAAAATATTAATATGAGATCTTATATAAATGAATATCAAAAGTTTTTCCGTTTCTTCAAAAGATATTTATAGAAAATGGTATTATGTAGATGCTACTGGAAAAATATTAGGTCGTTTATCTAGTACTATTGCACATTATTTACGTGGAAAACATAAAAAAATATATACTCCACATTTGGATGTTGGCGATTATATTATTGTTATTAATGCAAATAAAATAAATATTACTGGAAAAAAAAATAAAAAAAAAATCTATTATAGATATACAGGTTATCCTGGAGGTTTAAAGAAAAATAGTTTTTCAGATATTTTGATTAAATTTCCTGAAAGGATTATAAAAAAATCTGTTTTAGGAATGTTACCTAAAGGTCCTTTAGGAAGATGTATGTTTAAAAAATTAAAAGTATATTCTGGAAAATTTCATAATCATACAGCGCAAAAACCAATTTTTCTACAAGTTTAATTTAGGAATAAAAAAATATGGAAAAATTACAAAATTATGGTACAGGTCGTCGGAAGTCTTCTTCTGCTCGTGTTTTTTTGAGAATTGGTGATGGTAAAATATTTGTTAATGAATTAAGATTAGAAAAATATTTTAGTCGAAAAACTTCTTGTATGATTATTGTACAACCTTTAGAATTATTAGATTTGAAAAATAAATTTGATTTTTATATTACAGTGAAAGGTGGAGGTATTTCTGGTCAAGCAGGAGCTATTAGACAAGGCATTACAAGAGCTTTAATAAAATATGACTCTGTTTTCTTAAAAGAATTAAAAAAATTTGGATTTGTTACACGTGATTCTCGTCAAGTTGAAAGAAAGAAAGTTGGATTTAGAAAAGCGAGACGAAGACCACAATTTTCTAAGAGATAATAAAGAGTATTATCAATTTTTTAATATATACAAGTTAAATAATCAATATATAACATTTTAAATTAATTTTTAACTTGTATAAAATATAATTTATTTTTTTTTTTTTTTTTATTTTTTATTTTTTTATTTTTTCTATAAGAATTTATACTAAATTACTTAAATCTCGACAAATTTTTTTTATTCCATATTTTGTAATAGAAGAAATAATATAATATTTTTTTATAGTTTTAATTTTTTTTTGAATTTTTTTTATTTTAACAATAGCATCTTTTTTAGTAATTAAATCTACTTTATTAAACACAATCCATCTCGGTTTATTGTATAGTATTAAACTATATTTTTTTATTTCGTGTATGATAGTTTTGATATCTTGAATAATTTTTTTGTAATTTAATACAGATAAATCAATCATATGTAAAAGAATTGTACATTTTTCTAAATGTTTTAAAAAATTTAATCCTAAACCGACTCCTTTTGATGCACCTGAAATAATTCCAGGAATATCAGCAATAATCAGTTTTTTATTAGAATTAGTTGAAAAAACACCTAGATTTGGTATTAATGTTGTAAAAAAATAATTTCCAATTTTAGGTTTAGCTGAAGATATTCTTTTAATAAAAGTAGATTTTCCTACATTTGGTAATCCTAAAATTCCAATATCTGCGAGAAGAGAAAGTTCTAACTTTATAGTTTTCTTTTCTCCTATTTTTCCTAAAGATCTTTTTTTTGGAGCTCTATTTGTAGGAGATTTAAAACGATCATTTCCTAATCCATGCCATCCTCCTTTAAGAAAGAGAAAAGATTGCTTATGATATTTGAATTCTTTAATAATTTCATTACTATAAGGGTTAATTATTTTTGTACCAATTGGTATAAAAAGTATTTTATCTTTTCCTTTTTTCCCAGATTTTTTTCTTTTTTGTCCATTTTTTCCATTTTCAGCAGTAATAAATTTCTGAAATGTATAATCTACTAAAGTATTTAGATTTTTATTTGCTTGAAAAATAATACTTCCTCCATTTCCTCCATCACCTCCATCCGGACCTCCTTTAGGAGCATTTTTTTCACGCCTAAAACTGATTATTCCATGTCCTCCATTTCCAGCTTGTACTGTAATTATTGCTTCATCAATAAATTTCATTTGTTTTCCAAATAATTTTTTATAAAAATTTTTTTTTAAAATTTATAAAAAATTTTTTATTATGAACAATAACAAATTTAAATTATTTGAATTAATATTTTTAAGGAATTATATTAATAATTTTTTTTTTATTTTTTCCATGTCTTTTAAATTCAACAATACCATGTATGATTGAATATATTGTATGATCTTTTCCTTGTTTTGTATTTATTCCTGGATGAAATTTTGTTCCTCTTTGTTTAACAATAATTGATCCAGATTTTACAAACTCCCCTCCAAAGCATTTAACTCCTAGTCTTTTTCCAATCGAGTCTCGTCCATTTCTTGTCGATCCTCCAGCTTTCTTTTGTGCCATATTTATGAATCCTTATTGTTTAAATTAATATTTTGTATTTTAATACTTGTATATCTTTGTCTATGTCCTTGTTTTTTTTTATAATGTTTTCTTCTATTAAATTTTATTATATTAATTTTTTTTGCTTTTCCATGATTAAAAATAAAAGCTTGTATGGTAGTATTTTTTAAAATAGGGTTTCCTAAAAAAATTTTTTTATTTTTTTTAACAAATAAAATATTATGGAAAGATATTATTTTTCCAACTTTTTTTTTTATTTTTTCTATTTTAAGAGTTTGTCCTATTTTCACTTTATACTGCTTTCCTCCATGCATAAATACAGCGTACATAAAAACTCCAGTTTTTTATAATATAATTTTTTTTTAGTTTGAAAATTTTTTTAAGTATTTTATGTATTATTATTGAACCAATATATTATAATTTATAATGGTTAAAAATATTTTTTATTTTATCATTTATTTCTTAAAAATGAAATTTTATATGAAATATAATGCATTTTATATTTATTTATATTGTGAAAATAATATTAAGAATTTAAAAAATATATTTTTTTTTGTTTTTTTATATTTATTTTTTCTCTTCTTGTGAATTAATTTTTTGCCATTCTTTTATAGAATATGTTTTAATGGAAACAGCGTGTATTTTGTTATTTTGAATATATTTTAATAAAGGAGAATATATTTTTTTTTGTTTTTCAACTTCATTTTTTCCCAAAAAAATGTCTCCTACAGCTACTATTTTATAGTAGTTATCTTTCTTTTTTACATGTACATAATATAATTTTAATTCTTTTATCAAGATATTTTGAATTTTTTTGTTCATATTTATAGATTTTCATTTTAGAGAGATAATAAAATTTTTTATGTAGTTTCTATAAACTATATAAATTTTATATAAATGTTCATTATAATTAATATATCATGTATTTTATAAATTTATTATTTTTATTTATAAATTCATTTATAATAAAATTTGTATTTCTTCTTAAATTTTTTTTAACTTTATTTTAAAAAATATTTTTAATGTAAAAATTTTATTTTCAAACATGGAATTTTTTATTATATAAAATAAATATTTTATATATGTTTAAGGTGATTATATGAATGTAAAAGTTTTTATGACAATAAATGGTGAAAAAAAACTGCGAAAAGAATTAAATGAATTAAAATTAATTAAACGTCCTAAAATTATTTCTGCAATTAAAAAAGCTCGAGCTTATGGAGATTTAAAAGAAAATGCTGAATATCATGCAGCCAGAGAAGAACAAAGTTTCTGTGAAGGAAGAATACGTGAAATCTCGTTTAAATTGTTAAATGCTTATGTAATCGATACAAAAAATATTCATAATAAAGAAAAAGTTTTTTTTGGCGCAAAAGTAACTATTTCAAATATAAAATCTAAAAAAAATTATACTTATCAAATTGTAGGTGATGATGAATCTAATTTAAAAAAAAAAAAAATTTCTATCAATTCTCCAATGGCGCAAGGATTACTTGGAAAAAAAAAAGATGAGTTAGCAAAAATACATACTCCTACTGGTTGTGTTAAATATCAAGTAAAAAAAATAGAGTATATATAAAAATATTTTTTTAATATAATGCATATGCATAAATTAAATATATTTTATAAATTAAAATATTTTTATTTCTTGTATGTTAAAAAAAAAATCACTAAAAAAAATAAATAATTTATTTTTAGTAATTTTTACAAAATAATATTTTATTAAATATATATGATTTGATTTTTTCTATTTTTTTATAGAATATTTTAATAAAAAATTTTATTTCTATTTATAAAAATTATGACTAAAAAAAAAAATCCTAGCTCTAAATTTTGGTTAAGAAATTATTTTCAAGATATTTATGTGAGAAAAGCACATGAAAAAAATTTTCGTTCAAGGGCTTGGTTTAAAATTGATGAAATTAATAAAAAATTTAATGTTTTTCGAAACTGTAATACTATTTTAGATATAGGATCCTCTCCAGGAAGTTGGTCAGAATACGCTGTTAATCAAGTTGGCTGTAATAAGAATATTATTGCATGTGATATTTCTTTTATGAAGCCAATTGCAGGAGTTAAATTTATTCAAGGAGATGTAGAAAATTACAAGACATATTTGTCTATTGTGGATAATTTAAAGAATAAAAAAGTAGATTTACTCATGTCTGATCTATCTCCAAAAACTACTGGTCATGTTTTAATTGACGTACATAAATCTATTTATTTAAGTAAAATTGCCTTAAATTTATCTCAAAAACTTTTATCTAAAAAAGGATTTTTTATTACAAAGGTTTTTCAAGGAGGTGATTCTGATTTATATTTTCAATGTATAAAAAAAAATTTTTTTCAAGTAAAAGTTTATAAACCATGCGCTTCTAGGTCACAATCTCGTGAAATTTTCTTTATAGCAAAAAATATAAAAAATAATATAATAATGTGAAAATTTAATATATCCATTATTTTTAATGGAGGATAAAACTCTTGGGAAGAATAGTAAAAAAAATAATTCTTTGGTCAATTATTGCAATAATATTAACATCTATTTTTCAAAATTTTCACTATAATAATAATTATGTGGTAAATTATTCTAATTTTTTATCTGATGTTCAAAAAGGTAAAATTCGTGAAGTAATGATAGATGGGAAAGAAATGCACGTTATTGAAAAAAATAATAATAAATATTCTACTTATTTACCTATAAATGATCCAAAATTATTGGATCATCTGATACAAAAACATGTTAAAATAATAGGAAAAAAACCTGAAGAAATGAATTTTTTTGTTTCTATATTTATTTCATGGTTTCCAATGATTTTATTAGCTTTAATATGGATATTTTTCTTAAGGCAGATACAGTTAGGAGCTGGAAAGGGAGCAATGTCTTTTGGAAAAAGTAAAGCAAAAATGTTTAAAAAAGATGAAATTAAGATAACTTTTGCAGATGTTGCTGGATGCGATGAGGCAAAAGAAGAAGTAAAGGAATTAGTTGATTATTTGAAAGAACCAAAAAAATTTAAAAAATTAGGAGGAAAAATACCGAAAGGACTTCTAATGATAGGTCCACCTGGAACTGGAAAAACTTTATTAGCTAAGGCTATATCTGGAGAGGCAAGAGTTCCATTTTTTTTAATTTCGGGTTCAGATTTTGTAGAAATGTTTGTAGGTGTTGGTGCATCGCGAGTCCGAGATATGTTTGAAAATTCAAGAAAATCTTCTCCCTGTATAATATTTATTGATGAAATAGATGCTGTTGGAAGAAAGAGAGGGACTGGTTTAGGTGGGGGAAATGATGAAAGAGAGCAAACTTTAAATCAAATATTAGTTGAAATGGACGGTTTTGATAAAAATCAAGGAGTTATTTTACTAGCAGCAACTAATCGTCCTGATGTTTTAGATCCTGCTCTTTTACGTCCAGGAAGATTTGATCGTCAAGTTTTTGTACCTTTACCTGATATTAAAGGACGAGAACAGATTTTAAATGTACATATAAAAAATATTTCTATAGACAAAAATTTTAATTCTAGTATTATTGCGCGTGGTACTCCAGGTTTTTCAGGAGCAGATTTAGCAAATTTAGTTAATGAAGCAGCTCTTTGCGCTATACGTAATAAACATGATTTTGTCTACATGAAAGACTTTGAACAAGCTAAAGATAAAATTATGATGGGTGCAGAACGTAAGTCAATGATCATGACTGAAAAAGAAAAAGAATATACTGCTTATCATGAAGCAGGACATGTGATTGTAGGAAAATTAGTTCCTAAACACGATCCTGTGCATAAAGCTACGATTATTCCTCGCGGAAGAGCTTTAGGAGTGACTTTTTTTCTTCCCAAAAAAGATCATTTAAGTATTGATAAACAGAAAATAGAAAGTAAAATTTCTACATTATATGGAGGTAGATTAGCTGAAGAAATTATTTATGGAAAAGATCATGTTTCTACAGGAGCTTCTAATGATATTAAATTAGCTACAAGTTTAGCAAGAAATATGGTAACTAAATGGGGATTTTCTAAAAAATTAGGACCTTTATTATATCAAAATGAGGAAGAAGAATTTTTTTTAGGACAAACAACGTCTAAAATTTCACATTTTTCTAATAAGACAGAAGAGATTATTGATAGAGAAATTAAATCAATTATTGATATAAATTATAAAAGAGCTAAAAGAATTTTAAAAGAAAACATAGATATTTTACACGCTATGAAAGATGCTTTGATGAAATATGAAACTATTAATTATACACAAATAAATTGTTTAATGAATAGAAAATTACTTTCATAATATGAATTTTTTGATATTCTATTTAAGAAAAGAATTATTTTGAATCATGTTATTTTTTAAAAAAAAAAATTCAATATAATTGAAATCAATTTTATGTATTTAATTTTTTAATGTATATTATCAAGTAATATTTTTATTTATTTTTTCATAATTATTTTCTGATAAATAAAATGATTTTTTATGATCAGTTTCATAGTTTATAGAATATAGGAATTTTACAGTGAGAATCTTTTTTTTTTTAGTTTATGCGTGTTTTTCAATAACGTTTATTATTTTAATTTTATTGCAAAAAAGTCAAGGTTCTACAAATGTTGGAATAAATAACGTAACAAAAAATTTATTTAATGTGGCAACAAAAAGTGAATTTTTAAATCACTTGACAATCATATGTGCTGGTATTTTTTTAATATTAAGTATATTTCAATGTAGTGTTAATAATTACCTGTTAGGAATAGAATAAAATTTTTAAAAATTTTATCTATAATTAATTATATATCATATATTTAAGAACCGAGATGGTGAAATGGTATACACGCTACTTTGAGGTAGTAGTGCCTTTAATGAAATAAGGCGTACGGGTTCAAATCCCGTTCTCGGTATTAATTTTTATAAATATTATTTAAAATTTTTAAATTATATAAATAATTTTATGTTGTAAAATTTTTTTTTTAATTTTGCATTAATATAAAATTTTATAATTTTCAATAAAATTCCTGTAAAAACTGGGTTTTTTATTAAAAATATTTTATAAAAATATTTTTTGTTAAATTATTTAATAATTTTTAAAATAAATTATTTATATTGAAAATTAAAAAAAAAGATATATAAAGGTGTATTTAATATGAAAAAAGATATTTTAGCAGTTGTAGAATCTGTTTCTTATGAAAAATCTATTCCACAAGATATTATTTTTGAAGCATTAGAAAAAGCTTTATCCACCGCAACTAAAAAAAAATATAAAAAAGATATAAATATTAAAGTTTTAATTAATAAAAAAAATGGAAGTTTTAAAACATATCGTCGTTGGTTGATTGTTAAAGATGTTTTAAAACCAACTAAAGAAATTACTTTAGAAGCTGCGAAATATGATAATAAAAATTTAAGATTAAATGATTATATTGAAGAAAAAATTCAATCTATTAAATTTGATAGAATTACTACACAAACAGCTAAACAAGTTATTTTGCAAAAAGTTCGAGAAGCTGAACAAGAAATTATTCTTCAACAATTAAAAAAAAAAAAAGGAAAACTTGTTACTGGAATAGTGAGGAAAATTAATAGAGATTTTGCAATTCTAGATTTAGATGATCATGTTCAAGGATATTTATTAAAAGAAGAAATGCTTCCAAGAGAAAATTTTAGATTAGGAGATCGAGTTAAAAGTATATTATATTCAATTAATTCTGAAAAAAATGGATTTCAAATACTATTAAGCCGCGTTCGTTCTGAAATGCTCATAGAATTATTAAAAATTGAAGTTCCTGAAATTAGTGAGGGGATTATTGAAATTAAAGGTATTGCCAGAGATCCTGGTTCTAGAGCAAAAATTGCTGTAACAACGCATGATAAAAGAATTGATCCTGTAGGAGCATGTGTAGGAATGAGAGGTGCACGGGTGCAAGCAGTATCAAACGAACTTTTTGGAGAAAGATTAGATATTGTTTTATGGAAGAAAAATATTTCTAAATTTGTTATTAATGCAATGGCTCCTGCTGAAGTTTTAAATATTGTTATTGATAAAAATAATAAGTTTATAGATATCGCGGTAGATTTAAAAAACCTAGCAAAAGCTATTGGAAGAAATGGTCAAAATGTAAGATTAGCATCTATTTTGAGTAGATGGGAACTCAATGTTATGACTGTTCAAAAATTAAAGATAAAATTAAAAAAAAAAAAAAAACAAGCTTATAAAATATTTAAAAAATATTTAGGAATAGAAGAAAAATTTTTATTGAAATTTTTTAAAGAAAATATTTTTTCTATACAAGGATTATTATCTATATCATATAAAAAACTTTTAAAAATTTTTAATTTTAATGCAAGTTTATGTATTTCTATTAGGAAAAAAGCTAAAAATTCTGTTTTATTACATTCTATTAAAAAAGATGTCGATGATAGTTTTTGCAAAAGTAAATTATTACATGTAAAGGGAATTAATAATAATATTATTGTAGAATTAGCTAAAAAAAAAATTTTTAGTTTAGAAGAATTAGCTAATCAAAGTATTGATGATTTAACAGATATTCCAATATTGAATAAAGTACAAGCTGGTCAATTAATTATGTTTGCTAGAAATATTTGTTGGTTTAAAAAAAATTGATACAAACTATATTTATAAAAATATTTTATTTTATATATATATATTTATATATATTAACATATATATAAATATGTATATTTTGTTTTTATAAATTAAGAAAATATATGAGATAAATTTTTTATTTATATTTATTGAAAATATTTTATATATATAAAAATATATTTATAAAGAAATTTTATAAATAAAAAAATACTTTTTTAAAAAAATTTTATTATTAAATACATAATAAACATAACAAATAAGAGAAAAAATGAGAAAAAATGATTTTAAAGAAAAAAAAAATGTTCGTATTTTGAATAAAAAAAAAAATATTTTAAGTAAAAATTCGCATTATAAAGATAAAAATAATATTAAAACATCATCTATTTTAAAAAATTCTCCTATTGATCATTCTTCAAAGAAAAGATTTTTTGCTAAAAAAAATAAATTAGAAAATAATTCTTATAAAAAAAATTTTTCTCAGAAGAAGAACACTTCTAAAAATATAAAAAATTCTAGTATTGTCAAGAAAAAAAATCATCGTTTTGTATCTCCAAGAAGTAAAACTAAAAATTTTTCATTTTTTAAAACAAAAAATAAAAAAAAAAATAATTATTTAAAGAACAGTATTCAAACAAAATTTTTAAAACAAAAATTTATTAAACCAAAAAATAATTTTTCTAAAAAAATTATCCTTTCTCATCAAATTAGAGTATTTGAATTAGCAAATAAAATGGGTTTAAAAAGTCATTTTTTAATAAAAAAAATTTTTAATTCAGGAATTTCTTTAACGAAAAATCAATTACTAGATTTAGATTTAGCTCAATTAATTGTTGAAGAAATGGGTTTTTCAGTACAGATTAAAAATAAATATGAATTAGAACAATCTTTAATGAAAAGTCAAAATGTTCAAAATCAAAAAAAAATTTTACGACCTCCGATTATTACTATTATGGGTCATGTAGATCATGGAAAAACTTCTCTTTTAGATTGTATTAGAAAAACTTCTACCGTTTCTTCTGAAGCAGGAGGTATTACTCAAAGTATTGGAGCTTATCATATTACAATAAATGGAAAAAAAGTTACTTTTTTAGATACTCCAGGTCATGCAGCATTTACTTCTATGAGAGCAAGAGGAGCGCAAATAACAGATATTATTGTATTAATTATTGCAGCAGATGATGGAATTATGCCTCAAACAATAGAAGCAATTAAACATGCACAATTATCTGAAGTTCCTATTATTGTTGCAATTAATAAAATTGATAAAAATAAAATTAACATAGAAAAAATTAAAAATGAATTAATGAAATATAATATTCTTTCTGAAGATTTAGGAGGAGAGAATCTTTTTGTAAGTATTTCTGTTAAGTTGAAAAAAGGAATAAACAAGTTATTAAAAAGTATTTTTTTACAAGCTGAATTATTAGATTTATCTGTTTTTGCAAAGGGAACAGCAACTGGTATTGTAATAGAATCTTATTTAGATAAAGGAAAAGGTCCTGTTTCGAATATTTTAATCAAAGAAGGTGAATTAAAAATTGGAGATATTGTTTTATGTGGTTTAGAATATGGAAGAATAAAATCTATTAGAAATGAAAATAAAGAAGTTATCTTACGTGTTGGTCCATCTATTCCAGTGGAAATTTTAGGTTTATCTGGATTACCTGTTTCTGGTGAAATTTTAAAGGTTGTCAATAGTGAAAAACAAGCTAAAGAGGTTTCTTTATATAGGAAAGAAAAAAATAAATTAAGAAAATTTTCCAAACAAAAAAAAATTAATCTTGAAAACTTATTTGAAGATATTAATAAAAATAAAATAACTACATTAAATATTATTTTAAAAACAAATTCAAAGGGTTCTTTAGAAGCAATATCTCATTCTCTTCGAGAAATATCACATGAAGAAGTTCAAGTGCATTTAATTCATTCTTCTGTCGGAGGAATTAATGAAAATGATGCATCTTTAGCTAGTTCTTCAAATGCAATAATTATTGGATTTAATGTTAGAGCAGATCTTTCAGCGAAAAAGATTATTGAAAAAGAAGATTTAGATTTAAGGTATTATTCTGTAATATATACTTTAATTAATGAAGTGAAATCTTCCATTTATGGAATGTTATCTCCAAAATACAAAAATAAGATAGTAGGTTTAGCTGAAGTTAGAAGTGTTTTTCAATCTCCAAAATTTGGATTAATTGCAGGATGCATGGTAACTGACGGTATTATTGAAAGAAAAGATCCAATTAGAATTTTAAGAAATAATATAGTGATATATGAAGGTGAATTAGAGTCTATTAGACGTTTTAAAGAAGATGTGAAAAAAGTTCGTCGTGGTATTGAATGCGGTATTGGGATAAAGAACTATAACGATATTCGCGTTAATGATATAATAGAAGTATATAAAATAGAAAAAATAAAAAGAAATTAAAATATTTGAATTTATAAATAATGGATGATAAAGTGTATAAAAATTTTCATAGATTACAGAGAATTTCTGAAGAAATTAAAAAAGCGATTGCATGTATTATTCAAAAATATATTAATGATCCTCGTATTAATCGTTTCTCTACTATTTCTGATATAATTCTTTCTAAAGATTATACATATGCTAAAGTTTTTATTTCCTGTCATAAAAAAAATCATTCTTTTACAATTTTTTCTTTAAAAATTTTGAATAATGCATCTAATTATATAAGATTTTTATTAAGTAAAAGATTGAATTTAAGAGTTGTTCCAAAAATAAAATTTTTTTATGATTCTTCTTTTATTGATGGTGAAAAAATTTCTAATTTATTAAAATGTTCAAAAAAATAAAATTTTCTTAATTTAAAATATATAAGGTTTATGAATGTTTTTTAATAAAATGAGAAATGTTCATGGGATTTTTTTATTAGATAAGCCTACTGGAATTTCTTCAAATCAAGCTTTACAATTAACAAAAAAATTTTTTTATATTAAGAAAGCAGGTCATACCGGATCTTTAGATCCATTAGCTACTGGTCTTCTTCCAATTTGTTTTGGAGAAGCAACAAAATTTTCAAAATATCTTATACAAGCAAATAAAAAGTATCGTGTTATTGCTAAATTAGGTGAAAATACTTCGACTGCAGATTCTGATGGATTTGTAGAAAAAATTTGTAAAATTAATTTTGATTCTGATTTTTATGAATCTGTATTGGATAATTTTCGTGGAGAAATAGTTCAAGTTCCACCTATTTATTCTGCTATAAAATACAAAGGACAGCCATTATATAAATATGCTAGAAAGGGTATATCTGTTCCTATAAAAAGTAGAGTAATTAATGTTTATCAGTTAAATAATATATATCGTAAAGAAAAAATTATTGAACTAGAGATTTTGTGTTCTTCTGGAACATATATTCGTTCTATAATAAGAGATTTAGGAAAATTATTAAAATGTGGTGCTCATGTAATATTTTTAAGACGTATCCAAATTTCTTCTTATTCAATCAATCAATCTATTACTTTTGATCAATTAAATTTTTTACAACAAAAATACAAGAAAGATTTTTTACATAAATTGAAAAATTTAATTATCCCTATTCATTCTATGTTATCTACTTTTCAAAAAGTATTTTTATCGAAAGATGAACACTTGCGTATAAAAAATGGTCAATCAATAAAATTATTTAAAAATTTAAAATCTTGTTTAGTATGTATGATGAACAAAAAAGGAGTTTTTTTTGGTTTAGGAAAAATTAAAAAAAATAAATATTTATTTCCTTATCGATTAATGAATTTTCATACATCGAAATAAAGTATTTGTGTAATAAAAATGTAAATTTGCTATTTTTTATTAATAAATAGGAAAAATATGAATACATTACAGCTGAATATACAAGAAATAATTTCTAATTATGGAAAAAATGATTCAGATAGTGGGAATACTATGGTACAAATTGCTATTTTAACCAATAAAATTAATTATTTACAAAATCATTTTATTAATCATAAAAAAGATTATTCAGGACGTAGAGGTTTATTAAAAATGGTTTCAAAACGTAGAAAATTATTAGATTTTTTAAAAGAAAAATCTATAAAAAAATATAATTTTATTATTCAAAATCTAAAAATTCGTCGATAAATTTATAACAGTGATTTTTTATAATCTTTTTTAATAGAAAAAAAAATAAAATTATTCAAGGGCACGAAATAGCCCTTTGAATTGCCAATAATTCACAAAAATAAATTTAAGAATTTTTACATAAATATTTTAAAAATTGATTTAAAGGACATTTATTTTGCTCAATCCACTTATTTTTAAATTTAAATATGGCAAACATATTGTGACTTTAGAAACTGGTTTAATTGCACGACAAGCAACTTCTTCTGTTATGGTTAGCATTGATGATACTTCAGTTCTTATAACAATAGTTGGACAAACAGAATTGCCCGAGGAAAAAAATTTTTTACCTTTAACTGTAAATTATCAAGAAAGAACTTATGCAGCAGGAAGAATACCAGGAGGTTTTTTTAGAAGAGAAGGTCGTCCTAGTGAAAATGAAATATTAATTGGAAGATTGATAGATAGACCTATTCGTGCTATTTTTCCAAAAAATTTTCATCATGAAGTACAGATTATTGCTACTGTAGTTTCACTAAATCCGAAAATTAATCCAGATATTGTTTCTATGATTGGAGTTTCTGCTGCATTATATATTTCTGGAATACCTGTAAATAATATGATTGGTGCTGCTCGTATTGGATTTATTAAAAATAAATATGTTTTAAATCCAACAACAGATGAAATGAAATTTAGTACATTAGATTTAATTGTTTCCGGAACAGAGAAAAATATTTTAATGATTGAAGGAGAAGCACAGCAATTATGTGCAGATATTATTTTTAATGGTTTGATATATGGATTTCGAAAACAAAAAAAATTAATTAAAAATATGAAGAATTTATTGTTTTCGATTAAAAAAAAGAAATGGAAACATATTGATTTTTCTTTTAATAGTGTAATATATAAAAAAATTTATCAAATGTCTAAAAAAAAAATTCAAGATTTATATGCAATTTTTAGTAAAAAAAAAAGAATTAGAAAATTAAAAATTTATAAAGAATCTGTTATTAATTATTTTTTATCTAAAAATTTAGATTTTGATGTTTTTCAGGCAAATCGAATTTTTTTAGACATTGAAAGAAATTTAGTTCGACAAAATATTTTAAAAAATAATTTAAGAATTGATGGTCGAAGTCAGGATATGATACGAGATTTAGATATGAAGACAAATGTTTTACATAGAACGCATGGTTCTTCTTTATTTACTCGTGGAGAAACTCAGTCTTTAGTTTCTGTTACTCTTGGAACTTCAAGAGATGCTCAAAATTTAGACGAATTATTAGGTGATAAAACTGATAATTTTTTATTTCATTATAATTTTCCACCTTATTCTGTTGGAGAAATAGGAGTTATTAATTCTCCTAAAAGAAGAGAAGTTGGACATGGAAGATTAGCTAAAAAAAGTATATTACCTGTTATGCCTACTGTAGATATTTTTCCATATACTATACGTATAGTTTCTGAAATTACAGAATCCAATGGTTCTTCATCTATGGCTTCTGTTTGCGGAGCTTCTTTAGCTTTAATGGATGCTGGAGTTCCAATAAAAGAACCGATTGCTGGAATTGCTATGGGATTAATCAAAGAGAATCAGAATTATGTTGTTTTGACAGATATTCTAGGAGATGAAGATCATTTTGGTGATATGGATTTTAAAGTTTCTGGGAGTAAAATAGGAATTACTGCGATTCAAATGGATATGAAAATTGAAGGAGTATCTCATAAAATAATTCAAGAATCTCTAAAAAAGGCAAATATTGCTCTTTTATTTATTTTACAGAAAATGTCAGAAACAATTAATGCTCCTAACAAAAAAATTTCTAGATTTGCGCCGCGTGTTCATATTATTAAAATTAATCCAGAAAAAATAAAAGATGTTATCGGAAAAGGTGGCTCTATTATACGTATGTTAACAGAAGAAACAGGAACAACAATTGAGATAGAAGACAATGGTATGGTAAAAATTTCAGCTATTATTAAAGAAAAAGCAAAAGATGCTATTCGTAGGATTCAAGAGATTACTTCTGAAATAGAAATAGGAAAAATATATACCGGAAAAGTAACAAGAATAGTAGATTTTGGAGCATTTGTTTCTATAGGAATAGGAAAAGAAGGATTAGTTCATATTTCTCAAATTTCTAAAAGTCATATAGAAAGAGTTAATGATTGTTTGCAAGTGAATCAAGTGGTGAAAGTTAAAGTTTTAGATATAGATAGACAAAAAAGATTGAGATTAACTATGAAAAATATTTAATAGTATACGATAAAGATTATTGAAAAATAGAATTTTATAATTCTATTTTTTATAGAGTTTATAAATTTTTTATCTTTTCACATTTACTTTTAATGTAAAGAAAATTATGAATTTTTTATATTATATTTTATGTTTTATTTGTGAAATGTATTAAGTTTAGTGAAATATTTTATTTTTATCAAATAATTGGTAGAATTAAAAGAATATGTTTTAAAAAAAATTAAATGTAATTTTTGATTTAGTATATTTATTAATATAAAAAAAAATATTTATTTATAAATTTATATACTTAATTTCTTATTAATCAAATGAGGTATATGTGTTACATGATTTGTAATCAAAATAAATTTTCAGATTTCGGGTTAAATAATTTAATTTTAAAAGTTTTAACAGAAATAGGCTATAAAGAACCTTCTCCAATTCAGAAAAAATGCATTCCATATTTAATGAAAGGAAATGATGTTTTAGGAACAGCGCAAACAGGAAGTGGGAAAACTGCAGCTTTTGCTTTACCTATATTGCAGAAATTGAATAAGTTTTTAAAATCACCTCAAGTTTTAGTTTTAACTCCTACGCGTGAATTAGCGATACAAGTATCTTCAGCTTTTTCTTTATTTGCAAAATATCTTTATGGAGTTAGAGTACTTCCTTTATATGGAGGTCAAAGATATGATTTACAGTTAAGATCTTTAAGACAAGGTGTGCAAATTATTGTAGGAACTCCAGGAAGACTTTTAGATCACTTAAAAAGAAAAACTGTAAATTTTTCTCGTTTAAATTATTTAGTATTAGATGAAGCTGACGAAATGTTAAGAATGGGATTTCTTGAAGATGTCGAAGATATTCTTTTGCAAATACCAAAAGTACGTCAAACTGCTTTATTTTCTGCAACTATGCCTAATCCAATTAAGAAAATATCTCTAAAATTTATGAAGAATCCAAAAGAAATCAAAATTCAATCAAATATTAGAAATAAACCTGATATTAATCAAATGTATTGGTTAGTTCATGGTAAAAAAACTGATGGATTGATTAGATTTCTTGAAACAGAAGATTTTTCAGCCGCAATTATTTTTGTACGTACTAAAAATGCTACGGTTGAAGTATCTGAAGTTCTAGAAAGAAATGGATATAATAGCGCTGCATTGAATGGAGATATGAATCAAACACTGAGAGAAAAAACATTAGATCGATTAAAAAATGGAAATTTAGACATTTTAATTGCAACAGATGTTGCTGCTAGAGGTTTAGATGTAGATCGTATTAGTTTTGTTATTAATTATGATATACCTATGGATGTAGAATCCTATGTTCATAGAATTGGACGTACAGGAAGAGCTGGAAGAAAGGGAAAAGCTTTAATGTTTGTTGAATATAGAGAAATGAGATTGTTAAAAAATATTGAAAGAACTATGAGACAATCTATCAAGGAAGTATGTTTACCAAATTCAAAATTATTATGTCAACGTCGTTTAAATGATGTGTCTAAAAAAATACAGAAAGAATTAAAAAGTAAAGATTTAGAAAGTTACAAATCTTTATTAAAAAAAATTAATCAAGAGAATCCAGTTAGCATTGATAATTTAGCTGCAGCTTTATTAAAGATAGCTCAAGGAGAACGTGTTTTAATCGTTCAAGAAGATATTAAAATTCCTAAAATTAGAACTCGTTGGACTAATAATGAGCGTAGAAAAAATCTTTATAATAAAAATAAGCATATTAAAAATTTTTATCAAAAGAATATGGATATTTATAAATTAGATTTAGGAAAAAATGATAAAATTGAAGTAAGACATATTGTCGGAGCAATTGCTAATGAGGGAAATTTAAATAATAAAGAAATTGGTAATATTAATATATTTTCTTCTTATTCTACAATAGAATTACCAAAGTACTTATCTCAAAAGGGAATTTTAGAAAACTTTAACACAACGAAAATTTTTAATAAATTTATTAATTTAAGGTTGTTAAAATCCTTAAAGTCATATAATAAATCAAATTATAATATAAAAAGTAAAAAACGTATTTTCTATAAAAATAATTTTCCAAATAAAATTCTTCAACGTTCCCAGCATATAAAAAATTTTCGTACAAAAAGATCATATTTGATGAAATCAAAAGTACATTTTAAAAAATAAACTTTTTTAAAAATATAATTATTTTAAAAAATATTTAATTAAAGAGCGCACTTATCAATAAAAATAAAATTGTGCACTCTTTAATAAATTTTATTTTTTATAAGATATAGCTTCAATTTCAATTTTTACGTTTAAAGGAAGTTTAGATACTTCTACGCATGATCGAGCAGGGAAAATAGAAACTTTGTTTTTAATAAAAAAATTTTCATATGCACCATTAATTTTATGAATTTTATCTAAACGAGTTGTAAAAATTGTTGTTTTAACAATATTTTTGATATGAAAATTAGATGCTAAAATTATAGATTTAATATTTTCTAATACTAATGTTGTTTGATCAAATATTTTTTTTGGAATCATTTTAGTTTTCGGATTAATAGGAATTTGTCCAGAAGTTATTAATAAGTTATTTATTTTTATTCCTTGAGAATATGGGCCAAGTACTGGTGGTGCTTTTTTAGTATAAATTTGCATAAAGTTTTTCATAATTAGTTTTATCGACAATGATTGAAATATAAATATTTTATTTTTTTTTAAATAAAAATATATTTTGAGATTTTTTTTTATTAATAAAAAAATTATTTAATTTTTTTATTAAAATTATTTATTAAACAATTTATCAATAAAGCTTTTGCTATATGTATTCGATTTTCCGATTGTTGAAAAATAATTTTTTTGTTAGATTCAAATACATCATGTGAAATTTCTATTCCATTTTTTAAATTAAACTTTTTAATAATTTTTTTTCCAAATTTTGTTTTTTGATCATGTAAAGCTGGAAGACAGTGAAAGACTTTAATTAGTGGATTTTCAGTAAGTCGTAGTACTTTTTGATTTACTTGATAATTTTTTAAAAGTTCAATTTTTTTTTCTTGTAATTCAATTTTTTCACCCATTGAGATCCAAACATCTGTATATATTAAATCAACTTTTTTCACTCCTTTTTCAATATCTTCTGTATATAAAATATTTTTTGGATAAGAATTATTCACATTATATCTTTTAAAAAATTCTTCTTTTTGAAAATATTTTTTTGGAGAAACTAATGTTAAATTAAAATTTAATATTTGTGATGCTTCTACAAGAGAATTTGCAATATTATTTCTAGCATCTCCAATATATGCAATTTTTATTTTTTTTAACGGAGTATTTATAAAAATTTCTTGTATTGTTAATAAATCAGATAAAATTTGAGTTGGATGAAAAGATTCTGTTAATCCATTCCAAACTGGAATTTTTGCATATTGTGCAAGTTTTTCTATATTAGTATGTTGATGTCCACGATAAATTATTCCGTCATATATCTTTCCTAATGTTATAGCTGTATCTTCGATGGATTCTTTATAACCTAAATGTGTATTCCCAGGTCCTAAATATGTTGTTTTTGCTCCTTGATTAAAGGCAGCGATTTCAAATGAACATCGAGTTCTTGTAGATTCTTTTTCAAAGAGTAAAACAATATTCTTATTTTTTAATAATTTTTTTTCTTTATTAATTTTTTTTTTAAATTTTAATTTTTTTGCATATTTTATTAAAAATAAAATATCTTCTTTACAGAAATCGCATAATCTTAATAGGTTTTTTAAGTAACATGAATTCATATTTTCTCTAATTAATTAAAAATTTTTTTTAGTTAAGTTTTCATAACATATATATTAATATATATGATGCATGAACATTTCAGTTTATTATATTAAAAAGATGAAAAATTATCTATTAATTTATATTAAATAAATATCTTCAAATTATTTTATGAAAATGAAATTTTTAATAATTTTATAAAAATAATATTTTTAAATATTATTTCTTATTAGAATAAGATAAAATAATTTAATGTATATCAAATATATAACATGAAAAATTTTTTTTAAAATATTGTATTTTAAGGAAATTAAATGGAAATTATTCAATATGAAAAAACTTATAAAATATTAAAAAATAATTGCATTGTTTTTGGAATATATGAAGATGAAAATTATTTTTCTATTTTCCATAAAATAAATAAATATATAACATATGATATAAAAAATATATTAAAGATTAATGATTGGAAAAAAAATTTTGGAAAAATAATTTTATTATATACAGATTTGAAATCTAAATATAATCGTGTAATTTTAATAAATTGTGGAAATAAAAATAAATTTTGTAGAAATTCATTTTTTTCAATAATAAAAAAAATTTTTATTTTATGTCAAGAAAATTCCATAGAATATATTTATATCAATATTTCTGATTTTCAATATTATAAAAAGAACATATATTGGAAAATAAGAAATATTATAGATTCATATACAGAAGTTTTTTATCTTTTTAATAAATATAAGACAGAAATAAAAAAATATATTTTTGTTAAAAAAATTTTTATAAAAATAAATATTAAAAAACATTTATTAGATTTTAAAAAAGCAGTTTTTCACGGTTTATCTATTTCTAAAGGAATAAAGTTAACCAAAGATATTAGTAATACTCCTTCTAATATTTGCACACCGAAATACTTAGTAAAAAAATCTTACAAAATATTTAAAAAATATAAAAAAAATGTTGAAGTAAAAATATTTAATCAGGAAGATATTAAAAAATTAGGTATGAATGCTTTTTTGACAGTTGCTCGAGGATCTTCTCAAAAAGCATATATGTCTATTATGTATTATAAAAATAAAGATGCAATAAACCATCGTCCTTTTGTTTTAATAGGAAAAGGAGTTACTTTTGATTCAGGAGGTATTTCTATTAAATCTTCATACCTTATGGATGAAATGAAATATGATATGTGTGGTGCAGCATCGGTCATAGGAATAATGAAATTTCTTGCAGAACTTAACTTGCCATTAAATGTTATTGGTATTATTGGAACTTGTGAAAATATGATTAATGGTAATTCTTATAAACCAGGAGATATTATCTCTACCATGTCTAAAAAAACTATAGAAATTTTAAATACTGATGCTGAAGGAAGATTAATATTATGTGATATTTTAACATATGTAGAACGTTTTAATCCTAAAATAGTAATTGATATTGCTACTTTAACTGGATCTTGCGTAGCAACTTTAGGTAATGCTGCAAGTGGATTATTTTCTAATAACAAAAATTTAGCGAAAAAAATTAAGAAAGCTAGTAAAAATATAAATGACAAAGTATGGAATTTACCGAAATTTAAAGTGTATAAGAAATATTTACAGTCGAATGTAGCTGACTTATCAAATATAGGAGAAAAATATGCCGGAGCAAGTACAGCATCTTATTTTTTATCATATTTCGCAAAAAAATATAAATGGTTGCATTTAGATATAGCAGGAACAGCTTGGAATTCAGGAAAAAAAAAATCTGCTACTGGAAAACCTGTAACGTTAATATGTCAATATTTTTTAAATATTTTAAAAAAATATAAAAAATTATAATTTTTTATATTTGAATTTTTATTAATATACTTGAAAAATAAATTTAAAAAACTTTATTAACTTAATTTTACTATATAAGAAGATAAATAATAAAACAAAATGAAAAAAAAATATAATCCTAAATTGATTGAAAAAAAATTATATCACCTTTGGGAAAAAAATAAATGTTTTAAAACATTGTATGATCAATCATCGAAAAAATCTTTTTGTATTATGATGCCTCCTCCAAATATTACTGGAGTATTACATATGGGTCATGCATTTCAGCAAACTATTATGGATGTTTTAATTCGCTATAATAAAATGAATGGAAAAAATACTTTATGGCAAGTTGGGATTGATCATGCTGGAATAGCTACACAGTTATTAATAGAAAAAAAAATATATAAAAAACAAGGTAAATTAAAAAAAGAATACAATAGAAAATATTTTTTAAAAAAAGCATGGAAATGGGTTTTAAAATATAAAAAGAAAATTTTTTATCAAATGAAACGTTTAGGAAACTCAATAGATTGGTCACGCGAAAAATTCACTTTAGATCCAGATATTTCTTATGGTGTTAGAAAAGCATTTTTAATGTTATATAATAAAAAATTAATTTATAAGAAAAAGAAAATTGTTAATTATGATATACAATTACAAACTGTAATATCAGATTTAGAAGTCAAAAATAAAGATGTTTTAACGAAAATGTGGTATATAAAATATTTTTTTTTAGATAAAAATATTTTTTATCAAGGGAAAAATTATCTTGTAGTAGCAACTACAAGACCAGAAACAATTTTTGGAGATTCTGCAATAGCTGTTAATTCTAATGATACAAGATATATGAAATATGTTGGACTAAAAGTTATTGTTCCTATCATTCAAAGAGTTATTCCTATTATTTGTGATCAAGAAATTGAAATAGAAAAGGGAACTGGTTGTGTAAAAATTTCTCCTGCACATGATTTTCTTGATTATAAGATAGGTATTAAAAATTTTCTTCCGATAATTAAAATTTTTCATAAAGATGGGAGAATAAGACGAAAATTATTAATATATAATTATAAAGGGGAAAAAAAGAAAGTATATAGTAGATTTGTTTTAAAAGAATTTCAACTTTTAGATAGATTTTTAGCACGAAAGAAAATTTTAGAGTTATTAGAGAGTAATAATTTTATTACAAAAAATAAATTAATAAAATCAATTATTCCATATGGAGAAAGAAGTGGGACTATTTTAGAACCTATGTTAACAAACCAATGGTTTTTAAAAACATCTATTTTGTCTAAAAAAGCTATATTAGCTGTTCAGAATAAAGAAATTAAATTTTTTCCAAAAAAATATAAAAAAATGTATTTATCTTGGATGTATAATTTAGAAGATTGGTGTATTTCAAGACAATTATGGTGGGGTCATAGGTTACCTATATGGTATGACATAAAAAAAAATATATATGTTGGAAAAAATGAAGAAGATATTAGAAAAAAAAATAATTTATCTAAAGAAATTTTTCTTAAACAGGAAAAAGATGTTTTAGATACATGGTTTTCATCTGGACTATGGACTTTTCTTGCTTTAGGTTGGCCTAAAAATACTAAAGCATTAAAAATTTTCCATCCAACAGATGTTGTTGTTAGTGGTTTTGACATTATTTTTTTTTGGATTGCTCGTATGATTATGCTAACTACAAATATTTTAAAGAACAAAAAAAAAATTCCAATTCCTTTTCAGAATGTTTATATTACTGGATTAATCCGGGATGATAAAGGCAATAAAATGTCAAAATCTCAAGGAAATATTGTTGATCCTATTGATTTAATTGATGGTATTAGTTTAAAAAACTTAATAAATAAAAAAGTAAAAAATAATTTACAAGAAAATGATGTCATATCAAAGAATATAAGTAAACTATTTCCAAATGGAATAAAAGCTTTTGGAGCAGATGCTTTACGTTTTACATGTACTTCACTTTCTAATCATTCTAGAAATATTTCTTGGGATATGAATCGTCTACAGGGATATCGAAATTTTTGTAATAAAATATGGAATGCAAGTGTTTTTGTTATAAAAAATTTTCATAAAAATGAAAAAAACATTAAAATATTTGATATAAAATTGTCTTTTTTAGATCAATGGATTATATCTGAATTACAAATATTAATTAAAAAATATAAAAAATTTATTGAAAATTATAGATTTGATATTGTTTCTTATTTGATATATGATTTTATATGGAATAAATTTTGTGACTGGTATTTAGAAATTTCAAAAATAATTATAAAAGAAAATTTTTTAAAAAACAAACAAAATACTCAATATGTTTTATTCTATGTTTTAGAATGTTTATTAAAATTATCTCATCCTTTCCTTCCTTTTATTACTGAGTATATTTGGAATAAAATAAATCTTTTAAAAGATATTTCTAATTTTAGAAGTATTACTAATGAAATATTTCCAATTTATGAAAAAAAACTTTTTTATATAAAATCTATAAAAAACATGCTGTATTTAAAAAAAATTTTTACCACAGTTAGATCAATAAGAAGTTTAATTAAAATAAAGTATAATAAAGAAATTCCTGTTATATTTAAAAATAGTAATTATAAATTTTTATGTTTTTTAAAAAAAAATCAATTTTTTTTAAAAAAAATTATGTATTTAAAAGATATAAAATTTTTTTCTGAAAAAAATAAAAATATTTTACACAGTTCTCTGATTAGAGATATAGGTGAATCTGAAATATTATTTCCTATGAAAGATGTTTTAAATAAACAAGATGAATTACAGAAAATAGAAAAAAAAATTAATCTTCTCTTACGAAAAAAATATATTTTTGAAAAAAAAGTATTAAATAAAAATTTTTTAAAATATGCACCAAAAAATATAATTTTTGCTCAGAAAAAAAAATTAAATACTTTTAGAAAAAATTTACAAAATTTAAAAGATTATAAAAATTTGTTATTATCATTATAAATATTTTTAAAATTTTTTATATTATTTTATATGTTATGGAAATTATATATGTCTGGTATAATAAATTTTATTACTAATAAAAAATTTATAAATAATTCTTTTAAAGAATATTTAAGAATTAATTTTTCTTTTTATAGATATTTTTATATTGATGAACCTTTATTATTTAAGAATAAATTAGAAAAATGTTTTAATGAGTTAAATATTTTTGGGCGTATTTATATATCACATGAAGGAATTAATGCTCAAGGTGATATTTTAAAAAAATTTTTTAACAAAATGAAATATTTTATTTCTCAATTAGATCCACAATTAAATAATATTAATATTAATATTGGAATAGACAATACATCTCGATCTTTTTCTAAATTAAAAATCAAAATTAAAAAAAAAATTGTATCGGATGGATTAAAAAATAATTTTTTCCAAAAAATATATAAAAAAAAATATTTACATGCAAAGCAAGTAAATAAATATTTAAAAAAAAAAAATGTAATTTTTTTCGATATGAGGAATTATTATGAATATCGAATTGGTCATTTTAAAAATTCTATTTCAACATATACATTCACATTTCGTGACCAATTAAAAAGTCTTTTGAATTATATTAATTTTTATAAAAACAAAAAAATAGTTTTATACTGCACAGGAGGAATTAGATGTGAGAAAGCCGCTTCATTAATTTATAATAAAGGATATAAAAAAGTTTATCAAATTTTTGGAGGAATTATAGGATATATTAATGAATGTAAAAATAATAATATACCTATTAAATTTTTTGGAAAAAATTTTGTTTTTGATTATAGATTAAGAGAATATATTTCTAAAAAAATTCTGTCTCATTGTAATCAATGTTTGAATAAATCAGATTATTATGTTAATTGTATGAATTCGAAATGTAATTTATTATTTATACAATGTATTTCATGTTCTAAAAAATATAAATCTTTTTGTTCAAAAAAATGTTTTCATATTTTTCATCAATCTTTATTATAATTTTTTTTTATTTATATCTTTTAAAAATAAATTTATATATAAGAAAAATATTTATTTAAATACAAGAGATTTGTATTATAATATTATTATAAATTTTTTAAAAATTGAGATTAATATATAAATATTATTTCTGAAGGAAATTGTATGTTGCATGTATTTATAAAAGATATTTTTGAAGACAAAATTATTATCGGTAAAAACATTCAAATTAAAGGTTGGGTAAAAAATAAAAGAAGTTCTCAATCTAATTTATTTTTTATTGATATTTATGATGGTTCATGTTTAAATACATTGCAATTAGTTATAAAAAATAATTTGATAAATCGTAACGATGTTTTAAAATTAACTTCTGGATGTTCTATACATGTTGAAGGAAAATTAGTAAGTTCATTGAACTTAAAACAGAAATTTGAAATTCATGTTTTAAAACTTAATGTAATTGGATGGCTTAAAAATTCTGACACTTATCCTATGTCAGCAAAAAAACATACAATGGAGCATTTACGTAAATTCGCTCATTTAAGACCGAGAACGAATATTATTGGAGCAATTGCAAGAATTAGAAGTACTGTATTTCAATCAATTCATAATTTTTTTTATAAAAATAATTTTTATTGGGTTTCTTCTCCGATTATTACATCTTTAAATGCAGAAGGAGCAGGAGATATGTTTTCTGTTCTCAATAAAAATATTGACTCAAATAATTTTTTTGGAAAAAATGTTTTTTTAACAGTTTCTGGACAATTAACAATTGAAGCGTATGCTTGTTCTTTATCTAAAGTTTATACTTTTGGACCAATATTTCGTGCAGAAAATTCAAATACTACACGTCATTTATCTGAATTTTGGATGCTTGAAGTAGAATTAGCGTTTTCTAATTTAGAAAATATTATTGAATTAATTGAAAAAATTTTGAAATATCTTTTTAAGATTATTTTAAAAAAAAATTATAATGATTTATTTTTTTTACAAAATGTTTTAAAATTAAAAGTGATTAAGAGATTAAAAAATTTTATCAAATCAACGATTAAAAAAGTTGAATATTTAGAAGCAATAGAAATTTTAAAAAAAAATAAAAGTTTGTTTTCACAACCTATATTTTATGGAATAGAGTTATCTACAGATCATGAAAAATTTCTTGTAAATGAATATTTTAAAGAGCCTGTAATTATTAAAAATTATCCTAAAGAAATTAAACCATTTTATATGAGAATAAATGATGATAAAAAAACTGTTTCTGCTATAGATATTTTGTTTCCTGACATAGGAGAAATAATAGGTGGATCAGAAAGAGAAGAAAGAGTAGAATATTTAGATCAAAGAATAAAAGAATTGAATTTAAGCAAAGATGATTATAAATGGTATAGAGAATTAAGGTTATATGGAACGGTTCCTCATTCTGGTTTTGGTTTAGGTTTAGAAAGGTTAATTATGTATATTACGGGAATACAAAATATAAAAGATGTGATTCCTTTTCCAAGAACTGTTCGAAATGCTGATTTTTAATATTTTTTTAAAAAAAATTTTTTTTTTTGAAAACATGAAATTTTTTTAAAAAAATATTAATATATATTTTAAACAAAAAAATATTAAAAAAATTTTTTTCAATTTGTTACATTTTACAAGACAATAAGGGAGTGATATTTATCATGATAAATCATCGTTCTTTAGCGATATTAATTCCTTTGTGTTTGTATTCTGGAAATGTTCATGCTAGAGAGATATATTATAAACATGGGCATCGCATAAATTTTTATTATCATATTAATCCACTTTACTTTACTTCTCATACTAGTGATCCATTGATTTTAAATTCTTTAGGAAATTATTCGAATATTAAGTTTGGAATATTTACTAAACACTATATTAATCCTTTTGTAGCAGGATATGCAAGATTTGAATATCTTCCAAAATTTACACGATATAATCCAAATAGTTATAGTCATCCAACTGATAATTGTATTAGTTTATCATATGTTGGATTAGATTTAGGTATGTTTGGAACATTAGATTATGGAAGAAATTATGGAGTTATACATTATTCTAAGCAGTTTACTGAAAAATTTTTTGATGAAACGGAAAATTTAGTATTACATGAAGATAACAATTTTTTAGTTGGTCGTGCAGATGGTGTTTTAACTTATAAAATGAAATCACTTTTTGGATCTATGAAAGATTTTGGTTTAACTCTTCAACATCAGACGCATTATCAAAGACAAAATTATTATTTAAGTAATAAATATAATGATTCATGGGGCGCTTCTTTAAAATATGTTAATGATTATGGATTAACAATAATTGGTTCAACTTTCTTTAGTCCATATGATAATTCTAGAAATAGAGCAGATTTAACAAGTCATTGGGCAAAATCTTATGCAATAGGTTGTAATTATAATATACAAAATATTACTCTTTCAGGTTTTTACGGTTATTTAAAAGAATCAGCTTTTCCTTATATGAAAGATTCTGTAAGATATGACTTATTAGACACATTTGAAGTTGTTGGACAGTATGATTTTCAAAATGGAGTTAAAGCATCTTTAGGATATGTGAAATCTTCTGGAACAAAATATGATTATATGCGTAATTTAGTTGTTTCTAATCCTGTAACATTAAATAATCATTTCAATGTCATTGTTAACTATACGTTGCATCCTAATTTTATTGCTAATTTTCATTACAAAATAAATTTTATGAAAGATTCTGATACTCCGGATAGAGAGTATTTGCATTATTCTGAAAATACTTTTGGAATGGGTTTTAAATATACTTTTTAGTTTGTATAATAAAGATATATATAAAAGATATTTTTTTAAAAATTTTTGCAATAAATATTTTTTAAATACAGCATAGAATTTTATTAAAAAGTTTTATTTATGAATTATAAAAAATTCATATAAAGAATAGAAGTTCTATTATTTTTTTCTATCAAAGAATAATTCTTTTGTAATAGTTTGTAAGAAATAAATTTCTTACAAACTTATTACAATTATTTATTTATTATTTATGTTCTTTTTTATATTTTTTTTAATTTTTTTCCTCCTAGTATATGAATATGTAGATATTGAATTTCTTGTCCACTATTTTTATTACAATTTATTATTATTCTATAACCTGATTCATGAATATTATTTATTTTAGCAAGTTTAATTGAAACGTACATCATATGACTTAAGATATTTAAATTTTTTTTATTAATTTCATTAAGATTTTTAATAAAAAAATTGGGAATAACTAAAATATGTACAGGAGCTTTTGGAGAAATGTCTGTAAAAGCTGTTACTTTTTTATCTTGATAAAGAATATTTGCAGGAATTTTTTTTTTTAAAATGTTTTCAAAAATATTTTTTTTATTCATATAATTTTTTTATTTCCAATATTTTTAAAGAATTATTTCTTATTTTTTTTTTGTTTTTTTAATTTTTTTTAATATATTTTTCTATTAAAGTTTTAATATAATCTGATTTTGTTCCAAAGACTATTTGAATACCTGAACCAGAAATAAAAACTCCTGATGCTCCTAAAGATTCTAAACTTTCTTTATTTATTAAATGAGAATTTATTACTGTTATTCGTAATCTAGTAATACATGCATCTATATTCGTGATATTATTTTTACCTCCTAAATATTTTATAATTTTTGGTATTTTAATATCTATGTTTTGATTTGATGTTTTATTAAAAATTTTTTCTCTTCCTAATGTTTTTAAATGAAATTTTTTTATTAAAATATAAAATATAATGTAATATAAAAATGTATAAAAAATCCCAACAATTGGAAAAAGCCAAATTTTATGGCTATTTCCACTTAATAAAATAAAATCTATTAATCCATGAGAAAAACTTGTTCCTGCTGTCATTTTTAAAAAAATACATATTGAAAAAGCAAGTCCTGATAATATCGCATGTATAAGATATAATAAAAAAGGTGAAACGAATAAAAAAGAAAATTCAATCGGTTCTGTAATTCCTGTAAGAAACGCAGTTAAAGCAGCAGAAATCATTATTCCACCTACTTTTGTTTTATTTTTTTTCTTTGCAGTTTTCCAAATTGCTAAAGCAGCACCAGGTAATCCATACATTTTAAAAATAAATCCTCCAGAAAGCATTCCAGCACTTTTATCTCCTGCCATATATCTAGCTATATCACCATGAAAAATTTGTCCAGATTTATTTATATATTCTCCAATTTGCATTTGAAAAGGGACATTCCATATATGATGTAATCCAAATGGAACTAATGCACGTTCAACAAATCCATAAATTCCAAAAGCAATAATGGGATTTTGATATGCTGCCCAAATAGAAAATTTTTGTATAACATAACCAATAGGAGGCCAAATAAAAGATAATATTAAACCTAATATAATAGATGATAGTCCTGAAATAATAGGAATAAATCTTTTTCCAGAAAAAAATCCTAAATATTCTGGTAATTGAATTTTATAAAACTTATTAAATAAATAAGCTGCAACTGCTCCAGAAAGTATTCCTCCTAATATTCCCGTATCGTTTAAATTTTTTATAGAATCTTTAATAAAAAATGAATTATGAGAAAAAAATGGAATCATTAAATGAGTAGTTTTTTTCATAATATTATATGATATAACTGCAGCTAATGCTGAAACTCCATCATTTTTTGTAAAACCTAATGATACTCCGATAGAAAAAATTAATGGCATATTTGAGAATATAGAACCCCCTGTTTCTGCCATAATTTTTGAACAAAAATCAGGAATAAATGTAAAGTTTACTGATCCAATTCCTAATAAAATTCCAGCAATGGGTAAAACAGATACTGGGAGCATTAAAGATTTTCCAATTTTTTGAAGATTGGCAAATGAATTTTTGAACATATTTTAACCTTTTGACAAAAAATTATTAATAAAATTAAATTAATCAAAAAAATAAAAAATTTATTTATATTTTTTTTAATTTAAATAATTTAAAAAAATTTTTTTTTGTAATATAAATTAATTTTTCTAAACTAACTTTTTTAATATCAGAAACACATTTTGCGATATATTCAATATAAGAAGGTTTATTTTTTTTCCCTCTATGAGGTACAGGAGTTAAATAAGGAGAATCAGTTTCTAACAGTAAACGATTTAAAGGGATTTTTTTTAATACGGAACGCAGTTGAATAGAATTTTTAAATGTAATCATTCCAGAAATGGAGATATAAAAACCGAGATCTAATATTTTCTTTGCTATTTCGTAATTATCATTAAACGAATGAAAAATTCCTTTTAAAAATCCTTTTTTTTCTGATTTTAAAATTTTTAATATATCTTTTCCTGAGTTTCTAGAATGTATTATTAATGGTTTTTCTAAACTTTTACTAATAGATATATGTTGATAAAGTGATTTTATTTGTAAATTAGATTCTTCTTTTTTATAAAAATAATCTAATCCAGTTTCTCCAATGGCAATTACTTTTTTATGTTGTGATAATTTTTTTAATTTTTTATAAGAGTTTTTTTTTTACAACAATATAATGGATGTATACCGCAAGAATATAAAATATTATAAGGAATATTTTTATACAAGATTTGCATATCTTGAAAATCTTTTATAGAAGTTGCAACGGATAATATCATTTTTATTTTTTTTTTATATGCTTCTTTAAGTGTCTTTAAAATTTTATTTTGAGATTTATTATTATGAATTTTATTAAGATGACAATGTGAATCGATTAAGAACATGGCTTTCCTCTGTATTTTTTTAAAATATTAAAAATGAAAAATATTTTCCCAAAGAATTAATGGTTCTAATAAAATAAATTTTTTATTAACTTTAGCAATATTATTTAGACAAAAAAAGCATTTTTTCCATGAATTTATTATAATATACAAATCTTTAATTTTATTTTTTTTTTGTATTATTTTTATTAGTTTTTTTTGATCGGAATTAATTAATTTTAAATCTTTATCATAATAAAATTTTATGGTATCTAAAACTAAAGAATAAATCCAAAAAACTTTTTTTTTAGTATGATTTGGAAAATAATTTAATAAATTTAATAAATTTTTTTTTTTAATAGATTTTTTAACTTTTTTAAAAAAAAATTTTCGTTCTATCCATAAAGAACTATAAAGAATTTTTTTAGCTAAGAGAGGAGAATTTTCTGATAATTTTAAAGATATAAGTAAATTTTTGGTAGAAAATGTGTTACTTTTTTTTTTTAACCAAATAATTCCTTGTTTTTGGGAAGGAGGATGTATATCATAGATAATACACCTACTTCTTAATGTTTTTTTTAATTTGAAGAAACTATTATATTCTAAAAAAAATAATGTATTTAATGGAGGTTCTTCTAAAATTTTTAGAAAAGAATTTACGGTTGCTTCTGTCAAGCAATGAGTTTTAGAAATCCAAACTATAGTTTTTTTTCCTAATTTTGAAGTATTATAAACTTGATTGATAAAACTTAGAAAATAATCAATTCCGATAGTTTTTTTATGATTTTCTGTATTAATAATATGTAAATCTGGATAATTATTTGATTCTACTAATTTACAGTGTTGACATTCATTACAACTAAATAAGTTTTTAGAGTTAGTACAGAGAATTTTTTTACATAGAAAAAATATCAATTTATTCGATCCTATGTAAATATTAGAACGAATTATAATTGCATGGTGTAATTTCTTATTTAAATATTGCAAAATTATTTTTTTATATTTTTTTTTCAGCCATGGATACAGTTTCATCTTGGTTTTTTAACCATTTGTATAATTTATTTTTAATTATTTTATTTACTTGCTTAATTGTAGAATTTGCATTAATAATTATTTTTTTAGATTGAAAAGATAAATATTTTAAATAACATTTTCTTACTTTTTTAAAAAAATTAATAGATTTTTTTTCTATTCTATCTAATTTTTTTCTTAAAATAGCTCTTTTTATACCAATTTTAGGATGAACATCTAAAAATATTGTTAAATCTGGTTTAATAAAATTATTAGTTATTTTCGTGAGTTGTTTTATTAAATTTTGATTTAAACCTCTTCCTCCACCTTGATAAGCTATAGAAGATAAATTATGACGATCAGAAATAATCCAAGCACCTTGTTTAAATTTAGGATAAATAATATTTTCCATAAGTTGTAAACGAGCTGAATATAATAATAATAATTCAGCATAAATATTTAATTTTTCATCTTTATTTTCAGATTTTATTATTTTTCGAATTTTTTCAGAAATATATGTACCACCAGGTTGTCTAACAATAATTATATTTTTTATTTTTTTGTAAAAAAGTAAATTTCTTATTTTTTTACAAATAGTAGTTTTTCCTGCACCTTCTAATCCTTCTATAACGATAAATTTGTTTTTCATAAAAATTTCAATATGTAATTTTTTTATATTAATTTTATTTTCCAATTATAGAAAAAATATTTTCTTTAATTATTATTTCTAATTTTTTTTATAATACATATATTTTTAATTATTTATTTAAAAAAAATTTTTTTAATAATTTTTTTTTTTAAATTATAAACAATCTTATTTTTTAAATTTTTTTTTCACAAGAAAAAGCAAAGATTGAACTGTATCAATTTTTTCCATTTCTATATCAGAAATATTTATTTTAAATTTATCTTCTATTGTCATAATTAATTCAATCATATCTAATGAATCTGCTTCTAAATCATTTTTAAAAGATTGTTCTTTTTTAATTTTTTTTTTTAAAGATAAACATTTCATAATAATTTTTTTAATTTCTTTACCTATTTTCATAAATTTTCCTAAAATTTTAATTTTTAAAAAATTTTATAATATACATATTCCTCCATTAACATGTAAAGTTTGACCAGTAATATATGATGATTTTTTGGATGCTAAAAATTCAACTATATTTGCAATATCTTGAGGTTTTCCAAATTTTTTCATAGGAATTTTTTTAAGACATTTACGTAATTGTATTTTTGTAAGAGTGTTTAACATTTTTGTTTTGATAAATCCAGGAGAAACTAAATTTACAGTAATTCCTCTCATTGCAACTTCTAGAGCTAAAGATTTAGTAAAACCAATTAATCCTGATTTAGAAGCAGAATAATTAATTTGTCCTGGATTTCCTATGAATCCAGAAATAGATCCTATATTTATAATTCTTCCATAACGATTTTGAATCATTTTTTTTATTATTTTTTTAGTAATATAAAAAACAGATGTTAAATTTATTTGAATTATTTGATTCCAAGATTCATAAGACATTTTTGTTATCAAATTATCTGAAATAACTCCTATATTATTAATTAATATGTCTATATTCGGAATTTTTTTTTTTATTTTTTTTAAAAAAGTTTTAATTGATTGAAAATTTTTAACGTTTAAAACCATTCCGTAACCATTTTTTTTTATTTTTTTTTGAATTTTTAAAGCTCCTTTCTTTGTTCTTGAGGTTCCGATAATTTTATATTTTTTTTTTAAAAATTTTTTTAAAATAGATTTTCCTATTCCTTGACTAGCTCCGGTAATTAATATATTTTTTCTAAATTTTTTCATAATTACTCTTATAAAAATTTTTTATTAATAAAAAATTTTTTTTATATATAATGCATGATATTTTTTTTTATTATTACTTAATTTTGTTAAAAAATTTCCTGTATTCATTTCTAAAAAATATTTTATTTTTTTAGAAATTAAAAAGTTTATTGTATGTTCCCAATAAACTGGTTTGCAAATTTGATTAAATAATGCATGTTTAATATCTTGAGGTTTATATAAAATTTTTACTAAAGTACTATCCATAATGAAATTTTTTGGTTGATGAAAATTAATTTTAGAAAATTTAGAAAACATTTTTTCTTTAATTTCTTTCATTAATGGACAGTGAGAAATGTTTTTTATTGGTAATTTAATGACATGTTTAGCGCCATTTTTTTTACATTGAAAAATTATTTTTTTGGAATATTTTTTTTTCCCGGTAATAATAATCTGATCATGAGAATTAATACAGGCGATAAAAAAATTTTTATTACCAAAATTTTGACAAATTTCTGTTATTATTTTTTCTTTTAGTCCTATTACAGCATACATTATTCCTATTTTTTTTTTCATTAATTTTTGTCTATAGTAAACTATTTTTAAAGCATCTGAAAAAGTTAAAACATTACTACATACTAATGCAGAATATTGCCCTAAACTATGTCCTGTCATTATGTAAGGATATATGCCAATTTTTTTCTTCCATAACTTGTATAAAGATATAGAGATTATTAAAATTTCTATTTGCGAGAAATATTGATATTTGTTTTTTTGGTATGTGTTTTTTAGAAATTTTTTCCATAAGTTGCAATTTAAATATTCAGAAGCTTTAGAAAAAGTTTTTTGAATGATAGTATATTTTTTATGTAATTTTTTTATAATTTTAAAATTTTGAAATCCATGACCTGGAAATATCATTGCAAATTTAATCATTTTTTATTTTTAAATATAATGTTTAAAAAATTAATTATTAAATAATATTTTTTTTCCTTTATAATATCCTTTTTTTGTCATATGATGCCTAATATGAAATTCATTTGTAGTTTTATCTATTGATATATTATTTTTTTTTTTTAAAAAATCATGAGAACGGCGCATTCCTCTTTTTGATCTTGTAGGTTTGCTTTTTTGAACTGCCATTTTTTTTCCTATTATGCATAATAATTTTTATTATTATATATTTAATTTCAAATATTATTCAAGAAATAAATTTTCTTTTCAAAAATATTAAAATATTTTAATTTTTTTGTTAAAAAAAGGAGAAATTTAAAATAATTTTTTAATAATTTTTTTAAATTTTTTATCTAAAGGAGCGGAAATAGTGATCTTTTTTTTAGATATAGGATGTATAAAAGTAATTTTTTTTGCATGCAATAAAAGATTATTATTTTTGTTAAACATGATTTTTTTATCTAAAAATTTTTTTCCATACCTATCATCAAAAACAATTGGATGACCTATATATGCAGCATGAACTCTGATTTGATGCATTCTTCCAGTGCAAGGGACAATAGATATTAAACTAAAATTTAATGTTGTTTTTTTTTTTATAAAAATTGTTTTAGATAGTTTTCCTGTATTATTTACAATTACAATTTTTTTTTTATTTAAAACATTTTTTTTTAATAAAAAATTATTTACAGTTTTTTTCTTAAAAAATACATTTCCATGTACAATAGCAATGTATTCCTTTTGAATATTTTTTTCTCTAAATTTTTTATGAAAATATAGTAAAGAGGATTTTTTTTTAGCAATCATTAAAATTCCAGAAGTATATCTATCTAAACGATGAATTAATTCTAAATATTTTTCTTGCGGCTTTAATAATCTTAAAATTTCAATAATTCCAAAATTAATTCCGCTACCTCCATGAACAGAAATTCCTGAGATTTTATTAATTATTAAAATATGCTTATCTTCATATAAAGTATTTTTTAATATAATTTTACAATATTTTTTATCAATTTTTTTTTTTCGAGAATTTACTTTTTGAATTTTTAAAGGAGGGATTTTAACTATATCTCCGATTTTTAATTTATATTTGGGTTTTACTCTTTTTTTATTTATTCTTATTTTTCCTCGTCTAATTATATTATACAATTTACTTTTAGGAATATTTTTAAATTTTTTTATTAAAAAATTATCTATTCTTTGATAAAGATGCGTTTTATGAATTTTAATAAAACATAGATTTGTTGTTTTTAAAATCATAAGATATCCATTATATAAAAAATTTTATTATTAATATTTATATTTAAAATATTTAATATTAAAAAAAAATTTATTAAATTATATTAAGAGGATTTAAATGAAAAAAATGTTTATTAAAGTCAATACAAAAGAAATTTTTTTTGTTATAGTAAAAAAAAAAAAAATATACAATATTAATATAAATAAAATGAGTTTCAAATCTGTAAACAATATTTACTTATGTAGTTTAAAAAAAATTTCACATAGTTTAGAAGCTATTTTTGTAGATTATGGAGGAAAAAAATTAGGTTTATTACCTTTTAAAAATATTTCTAAAAAATTATTTTCAAATATAAAAATAAATTTTTTTTTATTAGATAAAAATTATTTTATAAAAAATAAAAAAAAAATATTAATTCAAATATTAAAATTAGAAAAAAAAAATAAAGGAGGATTATTAACTACATTTATTACTCTTTTAGGAGTATATGTTATTTTAATTATAAATAAACCTCATATAAGAAAAATATCTAATAAAATTCAAGGAGAAAAACGTAAAAAATTAAAATTTTTAATAAAGTTATTAAAAATTCCAAAAAATATGGGAATAATTTTGCGTACATCTGCTTCTGGAAAGTTAATACAAGAATTACAAAAAGATTGTACGATACAAATAAAAAAATGGAATTTAATATGCAAAAATAGAAAAAATATTTTATTATTAAAAAGCTTGCAAATAGATAATATTTTTATAAATTTACTAAGAGAAATAATTTGTTATAAAATATCTCAAATTATTATTGATAATAACATTTTTTTTATACGAATAAAAAGTTTTCTTATTTTATTTAATCTTTTAGATTATCTTAATAAGATAAAATTATTTAAAAAAAATATTTCTATTTTCCATTATTACAATTTGCAAAATAAAATTTCTGCTATTTTTGATCAAAAAATAAAATTATCATCTAACATATCTTTATATATTGATTTTACTGAAGCTTTGACTGTAATAGATATTAATTCTTCTTCTCTTAAGAATTTTAATACGCTTGAAAATACAGCTTTTAATATAAATTTTTTCATTATTCCTGAAATAATTAGACAAATCCGATTAAAAGATATTGGAGGAATTATAATAATAGATTTTATTTCTATGAGAAAAAAAATAAATAAAAAAATAGTAGAAAAAAATTTTAAATTTCATGCTAAAAAAGAATTTTCTAGAATTATCATAGGAAAAATTTCGAAATTTGGATTATTAGAAATTTCGAGAAGAAAAATTTATAATTTATCATACATAGTAAAAAAAAAAATAATTAAAAAATTATTTTTATTCCGAAAATAATTTTTTATTTTTTATAATATTAATAAATTTCTATATTGATTTACAAAAATAAATAAAAATTTTCTAAATGAATTTTCTAAATATTATTTTTTTAATAAATATTTAAATTCTCTCTGATTTGAATAATTTTATTATTGATACTTAAATTTTTTCTTATTTAAATATTTTATTTTAAGTACCAATAATAAATTTTAAGTTCAGTATAAATTATTTACTTTAGAAATTTTGAATTTTAAAAAATTTTTTTTACTTTTTATAAAATATTTTTATATCAAGTAGATTTTAAAATTTATAAAATTCGAATAATATCTAATAATGAAAATATTCCTAATCCATCAATGTTTAAAAACACATCATTGGCAGAAGAAATAAATACATCTTTGACATGTCCTTTTGTAAAAATTATATTTGGCACAATAGTAGTACTTGTTTTTGCTACAATACTCAAATGATATGTTTTTGGATTTTTATTATCTTTACTAAAATATTTTTTATCAATTTCTTGAGAATTAATTTTAAATATATTTTCACCTTTTTTAGCTGGACCAAGATCTTTTTGAAAAATAATGTTTCTTTGATGATCTGAAATAATTACACGTACTGATTCTACATCTACTGGAAAGCTTGCTCCTATAATAATAGGTGATTTTTCTAAAATTATTTTTGGAATTTTAACTAAAACATCTTTATCTTTAAAGAGTGTATAATTAAAAGTACGTGAATTATTTTCTTGCTTTGTTGTAATTTCTTGATAAGAAAAAAGTGGAGTATTATTTTTATTAAATTGAATTTGAGGGTTTTGAAAAGAAATTTTGTTTTTTTGTTTTCCATATAATTTTTTTTTTTCAAGTCTTTCTATAAAGAAATTAAAAAAATTACTATTTATTTTGTTTGTTGAAAAAATTTCTTTTTTCTGATGGTTTTCAGAACAGTTAATGGTATTTAAATTGTTTAAAATACATTTAAATGGAATTATATTCATTTTTCAACCTATTTATTTTATTTATTTCATTTATGATTTTATATAGAGAATATAAAATATATAGATGAAATTTATTTTCTTTTTTTTAAAATATTTATAAAATATTTTTTTAAAAAAAATATTGAGTTAAAAAATTTTTGAATCACAACATATTATATCTCTTTTTAAAAAATTTGAAATGTATTTTTTATAGAATATTTTTATAAAATAAAATGTTATTTTTGTTTAAGATTAAAAAAAATTAAATTATCTTGATTAATTTTTTTATATCTTATTTTTCTATAATTTTTTTTAAATATATGAATACTGTTATTATAAAGAATGTATGGTATTTTTGTGAAATAAAATTGATATTTTTTAAAAAATTATTATATTATATATGTAATTTCAGTGTACAATAAAATAAAAAAATTTCTATTAATCTAATAAGATTATTGATTAGAAAAATAAATATTAATATATTCTCTTTTAAAGAAATAGATTTTTAATTTTATATATTTTATAAGCTTACAATTTTATTGTATAATACTCTTAATTAAAGAATAATTTTTAGAAAACTAGAATTCATAAAATATATTTTAAAAAAGTTTTTTAAAAAAATGTTTAATACATTTTAAATATAAATAATTTTTTTTCAATATAATTTAAAATTACTTAATAACTTATGTTATGGAGTTTTGAATGAAAAAAAAATATCTTGCATTATCATTTTTATTAGGTACTTTTTGTTCTGTAGCACATGCATCTGAAAAAAATCCTGATCATTTATTTCGTTATGTAGCACAATGTAATATTGAAAAAAAAATTTTTAATCCTATTAATAATATTTTAATAAAAAAAAAGAATACAGATACAAAAAGTTATTCTCAGGAACAAATATCTAGACTTTTTATGGATCATAGATATAACTCATGTATTTCAATAGAGTTGAGTTATGAAGGGCGAAATGAAGTACATGAAGATAAGAATATTAAGAATAAATCAAATGATGTAAATGTAAATAGTTTAGAAGAACAAAAAAAATATGTCAGAAACATGAATAAAAAAAATGATGATGACATAGAAAAAGAATTTGCAAAAGACGATGTAGACCAAAATAATATTCATAAAAATATACCAAAATCTGTTGATGCAAAAATTCCTTCTCCAGAAAAAAAATCTCAACAGTCTAATTCAGAAACTGTCACAAAAAATAGAAAAAATTTTCTTTTACAGAAAAAAATTTTTTTTGAACCTGTAAAGAAAAAGTTTAATAATATTTTTTCTTTATCAACAAAATTTTCATGTCCTACGAGATATCATGTAGATTTATATGCTCGTTGTGGTGTATCTGTAAATATAGTTGAAAATATCACAAAGTATAATAATTTTGTTCAAAAAGTAGAATTTCAGCGCCAAGGTTTTCATCCAGTTTTAGCATGTGGTATAGAATATAAATTTAACAAATATGCTTCAGCTAGCATCGAACTAAAAAAATTATTTATTAATAATAATCCACAAGAAAAGACTTTCCCTAATCCTTCTTTTAAAATCAATCTTTTTTGGACTATATAATAGGTATTTCTACAATGAAATATCTTTTTTTTTAGAATAAAATTTTTATGGATTGAACTATTAAATTTTTTTATTTCTATAAAAAAATATAAAAAATAAAGAACACGAAGTGTATTAGAAATTAATTTTTTCTCTCTTTTTTTAAATTTTATGAAATTTTTTTATTTTAAGAAATTTTATAAATAATAAAATAAAATTTTTATAAATACGAAAAAGAGGGAAAAAAGATTAGAATTTGATGAGTAAAATTTAATAAATTTTATTTTTTAATATAATTTCGTTTGGTATTCTATTTTTTTAGTTTTTTTTTTTTTTTTTTGGAGGGAGAGGGATTCGAACTCTCGGACAATTTCTTGTCGGCGGTTTTCAAGACCGCTGCCTTAAACCACTCGGCCACCCCTCCTTTTATAAAATATAAAATTATTTAAAAAAATATTTTTAAATAATCATATATTATTATATAGTCTATTTTTTATTATGTCAAAAATATGCGCATATATTGGAATAAATTTTTTTTTAAAAATATTATTTTAAAAAAAAAGATTTATTGAAATTTTATCAATATTTGTTATACTATATCAGTATATTTAAAAAAATACAAAAAATAAAAAAAATTTTTGGTGCATTGGCAGATTGGCATTATGCAGCGGATTGCAAATCCGTATAACTCGGTTCGATTCCGAGGTGCACCTGAAAAATTTATTTTATACATATTAGATTATTTATATATTTTTTAAAAATGCCCGAATGGTGAAATTGGTAGACACAAGGGACTTAAAATCCCTCGGTTATTTATAACTTTGCGGGTTCAAGTCCCGCTTCGGGTAAATTTTTTATATAAAATTTTTTATTTAAAACCTTGATATACTGTAAAATTTTTGTTTTTTTTTAAAACTCTATATTTTTGAAAATTTTTTTTAAAATACTTTAAACATGAAATAGAATTGTTTGAAACTATTCTTAGTTCTCCGTTTGGTTTTAAATAAAATTTTGATTCAAAAATTATTTTTTTAATAAAATAGTTAGTTTTTTTAAAATTGTTATGAACTGGTGGATTAGATATAATTACATTAAATTTTTCTTTTATATTTGAATATATATCACTACGTTTCACATGTATTTTTAGTTTATTTAATAAAAATGTTTTTTTACAACAAGATAAAGATGTTAAACAACTTTCAGAGAGAGTTATTTCATTATTTTGCATTATACTTTGAATAGCTATAGATAGAATTCCCGAACCTGAACACAGATCTAATACTTTTTTATTAAAAAATCTATATTTATAGAAAGTAGATATTAATAATTCACTCCCAGAATCAATTTTTTTATAACCAAATACACCTGGTAAAAATTTAATAGGAATATTTTTCCAATAATTTATTTTATAATATGATTTTAAATTAAATAGAAGTTTATGATTTATTTTTTTATAATAAATAATGGATTTTTTCCCATATAAAAATTTTTTAAAATTAATTTCTTTCCTGAAAAAATTCATAAAACTTTTTATTCCGCTTTTATTTTCGCCAACGACGAAAATTTTTTTTTTCTTTGCTAAAGATAAAATTTTTTTTAACTGGAAATAAACTTCTTTTTTATCTTTAGAAAAAAAATAAATAATAGTATTGCATTTTTTGATCATTTTTTTTTTTATTAAAAAGTTTAAAAAAATATTTTTTTTTTTAATTTTTTTAATAAATTTTAAAAAGTTATATTTTTGAATATGTATAATACTTTTTTTTGTTTGTAAAATTTCTGGTAAAGAATCTTGTATATTTCCAGAAAATAAAATTTTTTTATTTAAAAATATTTTTTTATGATCTAAAATTAATTTACTAGGATTGGTTAAATTCAATGCAATCTCCTTTATTTTATTAATAAAATATTCATTTTCTATATTCAAATTTTATAATTTTATTGTACATTTTAAATAAAAGTTTTTAAATTTATTTGTAAGTAAAAAATATGATAAAATTTTATTTAATCGTATAAAAAAATTCAATCTGTCTTAAAAAATAAAATAATTAAAAATAATTATTATGAATATAAAATATGAACAAACACCTATAAAATTCAAGGGAAGTGTATTTACTACTTTGGTTTTATATTTAACTAGTAATAAAATAAATATTATCAGTTATTTTTTAACTAGAGAAATAAAAAAATCACCTGAATTTTTTGAAAATGCTCCAGTAATGATTAATTTATCTTTATTACCAAAAAATTCTAATTGGAATAAAATAAAAGATGTGATCACTTCTCATGGTTTAAAAATTATAGGAGTGGTAGATTGTTACGATTTTTATTTAAAAGATATTATTCAAAAATCAGGATTTCCAATTTTTTCAAATACTAAAAGTTTAATTAATGAAAAAAAAAATAATCAAAAAAGATTTCACAAAAGTATTTTTTATAAAAATACTATTCATTCAGGACAAACAATTTATGCAAAAAATTCAGATTTAATCATTACTAATAATGTCAATGAAGGATCAGAATTGATTTCTGATGGAAACATTCATGTATATGGAAAATTAAGTGGTAGAGCATTAGCAGGCGCCCATGGAGATAATACAAGAAGAATATTTTGCACAAATTTATGTTCAGAATTATTATCTATTTCAGGAGAATATTGTTTAATGGATTCTATTCCAAAAAACATTTTTAATAAATCTGCACAAGTAATTTTTAAAAATGGAATTGTCAATATAAAAAAGTTATAATTATGTTTTTAAAAAATTTATTTTTAAAGGAAAATAAAATTCATGACGCGTATTATTGTTGTGACGTCTGGAAAAGGAGGCGTTGGAAAAACAACTTCAAGTGCATCTATATCAACGGGATTAGCGAAAGAAGGAAAAAAAACTGTAGTTATTGATTTTGATGTCGGATTAAGAAATTTAGATTTAGTAATGGGATGTGAGCGTCGTGTAGTATACGATTTTATCAATATTATTCAAGGAGAATCAACTGTTAATCAAACATTGATTAAAGATAAAAATACAAAAAATTTATTTATTTTACCAGCCTCTCAAACCAAAGATAAAGATTCATTAACATACGAAGGAGTATCTTTAGTTTTTCAAGAATTATTAAATATGAATTTTGATTTTATTATTTGTGATTCACCTGCTGGAATAGAAAGAGGTGCTTTATTAGCTTTATATTTTGCTGACGAAGCAATTATTACAACAAATCCTGAAATTTCTTCTGTACGCGATGCAGATAGAATTTTAGGAATAATTTCTTCTAAATCTAAAAGATCAGAAAATAAACAAAAACCTGTAAAAGAATATTTATTATTAACACGGTATTCTCCTGAAAAAGTTAGTTCTGGAGATATGTTAAGTATGAAAGATGTTTTAGAAATCTTAAGAATTCCATTAATAGGAGTTATTCCAGAAGATTCTTGTGTTTTAAAAGCTTCCAATCAAGGAACTCCGATTATATTAAATTCCAATTCAAATTCAGGAAAAGCATACTCTGATGTTGTAAAAAGATTATTAGGTAAAAAACTTCCACATCGATTTATTAAACAAAAAAAAAATTTTTTTCAACGTTTATTTGGAATGTAAAAAAATGACTTTATTAGATTTTTTTTTATCTAGAGAAAAAAAAACTGCATTTGTTGCAAAAAAAAGATTACAAATCATTATTGCAGAACAAAACAAAGATATTATTCAACCGAATTATATTCCTAAATTAAAAAAAGATATATTAAAGGTAATTTGTAAATATATAAATATTGATCAAAATTCTATCAAAGTACAATTAGAAAAGAATAAAAAAAATATTTCAATATTAGAATTAAATGTTATATTACCAAATTAAAAATATTTTTTATTAAAGAAAAAGTAAAAAAGAAAAATATTTTATAAATTTTATGTTTTTTATATAACTTTATTATTTAAATAATTCGGAAATATTTGTTGTTTTATTTTTCTGTGTGTTTTAATAATTTCCATAGCAAATGGGATTATATCTAATGCTGTTGGATAAATATCAGAAATAAAATTTTTTAAATTAATTTTTTTTAACATGTTTGAATTTATTTTGCCAATAATTTTCCATTTTGTTTGTATTTTTTCAATTTTTTTTATTGCTAATTCGTTAGAAATATATAATTCTTTTTTATGAAGAAAACATTTTTTTTTGTAAAAAGAATATTTTCCCCAATATATATTTTTTTTATTAGCTTGTAAAATAACAATAAAATTGTTATATAATGTTTTTCTTCTTGCATGCTCTGCTAAAATTTTTAATGTAGACACTCCAATTAATGGAATTTTCAATCCAGTAGAAAATCCTTGAGCAATATTAATAGATATTCTAAGTCCTGTAAATGATCCAGGACCTTTAGAAATAGCAAGATAACTAATATCTTTTAAAGAAATAGATTTTCTAATTAGAATTTTGTGAATTATTTTAAGAATGATTTGGCTATGATTATTATAGGAAAACTTCTGTAAAAAATCTATTTCTTGGTTTTTTCTAAGTGCTACAGAACATATTTCATTAGTACTACTCTCAATAGTTAATAATTTCAATTTTTTTTCCAAAATTTTTTAATAAAACTTGATATAATTTATTCATGAACTTCATGAATAAATTATATTTATTATTTTTTTATTTTTTCGTTATTTTTTTTTTTTTTTTTTTGTAATTCTAATTAAATCTATTTTATAATTTTTTACTTTTATAATATTAAAATAAAAAGAAGAAATTTTTATAACATCTCCAGGAATAGGAATAGATCCTTTTTTTTCAAGTAATAATCCTGCTATTGAAGCATGTACTATTTTTTTCTTGATAAATAGTTTTTTACAATTTAAGAATTGTTGTAAAGCATGTAAATTTGTATTTCCTTTTACTAACCAACTATTTTTTTCTTTTACAATATCTGGAGTTTCATCAGAATCTGGAAAATCTCCAGCAATCGCTTTTAAAAAATCTAATGGAGTAATTAAACCTTGTACTATATTAAATTTATTTTTTACAATTATTATATTTCCTCTAGATTTTTTTAATATTTTTAATAAATTAATCGGATTAATATTATCTAAAATAATTATTGGTAAAGTTTTTGATGCGAATTTTATTACATTCTCTTTTTTTTCAAATACAGATAAAAGTTTTTTAGCTTGTATAACACCTATTATATTATCTAATTTTTCTTGGCAAACAGGAAAAATATTATGTGGTGTTTTTAACAATTTTTTTTTAATTTTTGATTCTGGATCATTAATATTAATCCAAGAAATTTCTTCTCTTGGAGTCATAATACTTTTTATAGGTCTTATTGCTAAATTTAAGAGACTATAAATCATATATTCTTCTTCTTTATCAAGAACCATTTCTATCGATGAATTTTTTATATTATTTATTTTATTTCGTAAATGTAAAAATTTTTTATTTTTTTTTGTGCTTTTTAGAATTTTAAAAACTTTTTCTAATATCCTTGTTCGAATTGGTCTGCTATGTTGATATAGAGCAAGATTATATTTAGAGATTTGATTAAAAAATTCAATAAATATTGAAAATCCAACAGCAAAATATAAATAATTTTTTGGAACAATAAGTGTAAAAGATTCTAATATAAGACTTACACCAATCATAACTAAAAAACTTAAACAAACTGCAAAAATTGCACGATATTTATCCATGAATCTTTTTAATGGTTTGGCAACTAACAGCATGAAAAACATTGATATTGTTACTGCAACACTCATTAATATTATGTTATTCATTATGCCAATTGCAGTAATAATAGAATCTAATGAAAAAATTACATCTAATGCAACTAACTGAAAAACTATTGGTAGTAATTTTGAATATTTTTTACTTATTACTTTTCTTTTATCTATATGAAAAGCTTTATTATATAATTCTATAAGAGCCATAGAAGACAAAAATAATCCACCGCAAAAGAAAATTACTTGTCTAACAGAACATGTAATATACGTACTTGAATAAAAAGGGTTTTTGAGCGACGTTGACCAAGAAAGAAAGGATAAAAAAACTATTCTTATACATAGAGATAGAAATAAACCAACAACTCTTGCTTGTTTTCTATATTGCGGGGGTAACTTTTTTACTAGAATAGTCAAAAAAATTAGATTATCCAGACCTAAAACCACTTCAATAATTATTAATACTAATAAATTCATGAAAGTAGAAGGGTCTAAATGTAATCCCATTAAACACTCCATAAAATAAAAAAAGAATTTTATTTAATTATAATATTTTAAATTGGTTAGTAAAATATATTAAATAAATTTAATATATTTAAAAAATTTATTTAAACCTCCGTATTGGATAGACAGAGGTCTTTTAAAAATTTTTATATGCATTAAAAATTTTTAATAAAATTTTCAAAAATTTTTTTTATTAAATTGCAAAAACATTGATAGCTGATGGACCTTTTTGTCCTTCTTGTATTTCAAATTCAACATTTTGCCCTTCAGATAAAGTTTTAAAACCTTCTCCTTGAATAGAAGAAAAATGCACGAAAACATCTTTACTTCCATCTTCTGGAGTAATAAATCCAAAGCCTTTTGCTTCATTAAACCATTTTACTTGCCCTTTAATTTTTGACATATTTACTTTCCCTTTGAAATGCATTTCTTAAAAATATTTATATAAACTTATAAAATTTCTTTATGATATTAATCATTTAAGAAATTTAATAAAAATTTTTTTTATAAAATATTTATCATAAGTTTTTCATTTTTTTTATTTATTTTAATATCATAGAGGATTTTTCATGAAAAAACAATGTTTAACCAAACGTCTTTTTTTTATTAAAATATTTTATATATTTTATAAAAAATTCCATTGTTTATAAAAAATTTTATAATCACATATATTTTTTTTTATTTAATGCTTGTATTCTAACATTTATTGGTGGATGTGTTGAAAAAAGATCTAGAAATGAATTTATTTTTCCATTAATACATAGAGCATGAACATTTTTAGGTTCATTTGATAAATCTGTATAATTTTGTAAAGATTTTAAAGCAGAAATCATATTTTTAGTGCTAGATAATTTAGCCGCACTTGCATCTGCATAAAATTCTCTTTTTCTAGAAAACCACATAGTAATACAACTTGCTGCTATTCCAAAGATTAATTCTAGAATAAACGTTAAAATAACATAATCTGTTTTATTTTTATTTGATGTTGTATCTGATTTTAAAAATATGTTACAAATTATATAAGCAATACCACGAGATAAAAATATTGTAAAAGTATTTACAACACCTTGTATTAAAGTCATCGTTACCATATCACCATTCGAAATATGAGACATTTCATGAGCGATAATAGCTTCTATTTCTTTTTTATTCATATTTTTTAATAACATAGAAGAAATAGCGATTAAAGAAGAATTTTTTGAATATCCTGTAGCAAAAGCATTAACACTTTCAGAATCATATATTGCAAATTCTGGATTTGAAACATTTAATCGTAAAGATTGTTTTTTAATTATTTTTAAAACCCATTCTTCTAGTTCATTTTTTGGTTCAGTAATTATTTTCCCTCCGACTGTAAACAAAGCAATTTTCTTAGATAGTAAAAGAGATATAATTGATCCAGTAAAACCGGTTATAATTGTTGAGCATATAATATATAATAAACTGCGATTATGCAGTCCAAATAAAACAGATAAAATAAACAAAAGAATTATAATTGAAAAGTTTGTTAATAAAAATAAAAAAATTCGTATCATAAATTTTCCTTGTAAAAAAAAAAAAAAAAAAAATATCCCCAATATTTATTTTAAAAAAAAATTCTTATAATTTTTTTGTACAATAAAAATTGTAATTTTTTCTAATTATATCATATATATTTAATATAATATTTTTATAAACATTGTCTATTAAAAAGTTTTTTAATTATAAGATTATTTTTAAGTATTTATTTTTGTATATCACATCATATTAATATTTTATAAAATGAATTAATTTATTTTAACAAATTATTTTATTCCAACTTTTATTATTTTTCTTTAAAAGATTACTAGAAGCTTTTGGTCCCCAAGTACCTGCTTTATATAATTCTAATTTAGATTTATTATTTTCCCAAGCATTTAAAATTGAGTCTATCCATTTCCATGAAGCTTCTATTTCATTTCTGCTAACAAATAAAGATTGTATACCTAAAAAACATTCTAATAATAATCTTTCATATGAATCACATAAACGAAATTTTTTAAAACTTTTTTTATAATCAAATTTTAATTTCACTTCTCTTAATTTATAATTAGAATCTAATCCAGGAATTTTATTTATAATAAAAATATCTATACCTTCGTTAGGTTGTAAGCGAATGACGATTTTATTTAATGGAATATTATTGATTTTCTCTGAGAATAAATAATTTACAGGTTTAAAATAAATAACTATTTCAGAATGTTTAATTGGTAATCTTTTACCTGTCCTTAAGTAAAAAGGTACTCCATTCCATTCTTTATTATCTATATTAGCTTGAATTGCAATAAATGTTTCTGTATTGCTATTTTTAATAGCTCCTATTTCATCTATATATCCTGGAATTTTTTTTCCTTGATAAAATCCTTGAGTATATTGACCTCGCACTGTATAAAGATTTACATTTTTTTTATTAATCATCCTTAATGATCGTAAAATTTTTAATTTTTCTTTTTTAATAGTATCTGCTTTTAAATTATGAGGAGGTGACATAGCAACAATTGATAATATTTGCAGTAAATGATTTTGAACCATATCTCTAGTTTGTCCTATTTTATCGAAATATCCCCATCTTCCTTCTATACCAACTTCTTCTGCAACTGTAATTTGTACGTGATCTACAGTATTTTTATTCCAATTATTAAAAAAAATCGAATTATAAAATTTTAGTGCAATTAAGTTTAATATAGTTTCTTTTCCTAAATAATGATCTATTCTAAATATTTGTTTTTCTTGAAAATAATTTCCTACTATATTATTAATTTTTTTTGAAGTTTTTAAAGAATTTCCAACAGGTTTTTCTAAAATTACTCGATCTTGAGAAGAATTAAATTTATATTTTCCTAAACCTTTACAAATTTTTCCAAAAGTATTTTGAGGCATTGCAAAATAATGAATAATATTTTTTTTTTTTTTAAATAGAATTTTTTTCAATTTAGAAAAATGGGATATGTGATTAACATCAATATTACAAAAATATAATCTTGATTTAAATTTTTTCCAGATTTTTTTTATAATTTTTTTATTCAAAAATTCTTTGATAGAAGATTTAACTATTTTTCTATAATCTTTTTTCTTCCATTCTGCTCGCCCTACTCCAATGATTCTCGTATTTTCAGAAAGTTGATTTAATATTTCTAACTGATATAAAGAAGGGATCAGTTTTCTTTTAGATAAATCTCCTTTTGCACCAAAGATAACTAAATCATATGATATTTTTTTTTGAGAAAACACTATTTATTTCCTATTTTTAAATTTTTTACTATTTTTTTAGTAAAATTTTTTTTTAATTAAATTATATTATATATTATATATAGACTTTATTATTTGATAATATAATATTTATATAAAAATAATCATTAGAAATTATATTTTTATATTTAAATCAATTTTTAAATTAAAAATTTTTAAAATTTGTATAAAAAATTTTTTTAATATTTTTGTATTAAAAAATATTTTAATAGCTTTAAAGGTTATTTATAATGAAAAATAGTATAAGAAGAACAAAAATTGTTGTAACTTTAGGACCATCAACAGATTCTGATAAAGTTTTAAAAAAAATTATTTTATCTGGAGCGAATGTTTTAAGGTTAAATTTTTCACATGGAACAGAAAAAGAACATTATGAAAGAATTTCCAAAGCGATAAAAATTATTGAAGATACAAAAAAAAATGTAGCTATTTTAGGTGATTTACAAGGACCTAAAATTAGAATATCGAAATTTATACACGATCAAGTATATTTAAAAAAAGGAAACTTATTTACATTAGATTATAAGTATAAAAATAAATTAGGAAATAAAAACAAAATAGGTTTTAATTATAAAAATTTACCTTTAGATTTAAAAATTAATGATATTTTATTATTAGATGATGGTAGAATTCAGTTAATCGTTTTAAATGTTAATCACTTAAAAATTTTTACAAAAGTTTTAATAGGAGGTTTATTAAAAAATAATAAAGGAATTAATAAATTAGGAGGAGGATTGAACGCTGGATCTATTACAAAAAAAGATAAAAAAGATATATTAATTGCATCTAAAATTCGAATAGATTATTTAGCTATTTCTTTTCCAAAATCCGCAAAAGATTTAAAAAAAGCAAAAAAATTAATGCATAAATCTGGCAGTCAAGCAAAAATAATTGCAAAAATTGAAAGAGCAGAAGCGGTTCAATCTGATCAAGTAATAGAAGAAATAATATTAGAATCCGATGCAATTATGGTTGCACGCGGTGATTTAGGTATTGAAATTGGAGATGCTGAGTTAGCTGGTATGCAAAAAAAATTAATTAGAACAGCAAGAAGATTAAATAGAGTAGTTATTACTGCAACTCAAATGATGGAATCTATGAATTTTAATCTTATTCCAACCCGTGCTGAAGTTATGGATGTTGCAAATGCTGTTTTAGATGGAAGTGATGCTGTAATGCTTTCTTCAGAGACAGCTTCTGGGAATAATCCAGTTGAAACTGTTAGAGCAATGGCAAAAGTTTGTCAGGGTGCTGAAAAAGTTCCTAGTATAAATATATCTAAGCATCGTATTAATATTTCTTGTGATAGTATTGAAGAAATTGTTTCTATGTCTGCTATGTATTCAGCGAATCATTTAAAAGGAGTAAAAGCTATTATTACTATGACTGAATCAGGAAGAACAGCTTTAATTACCTCAAGAATTAGTTCTGGATTACCTATTTTTGCTTTATCTAAAAATAAAAAAACTTTACGTTTAACATCTTTATATCGAGGTGTGACACCAATTTTTTTTAATACAAAAAGTAAAGGTTTATTAGCTTCACAAGAAGCAATTAAATTATTATATAAAAAGAAATTCTTAAAACTTCATGATATAGTTATTATTACACAAGCAGATGTGAGAGGTGTGACTGGAAATACTAATACTAGTAGAATATTAGTGGTAAAGAATTTAAAAAATGTTTAAATATATAAAATTTTTTATTGAATAAAAATTAGAGAGATTGTTTTGATTAAAATTAAAAATATTTATTTTCGAAGATATAAAACGAATATATTAAAAAACATATCATTTTCTTTAGAAAAAAATGAAATAATTACATTAATAGGTCCAAATGGAGCTGGAAAATCTACATTAATTAAAATTATTCTAAAATTAGAACAACCAACTTCTGGGAAAGTGATTTATTCTCATAAAAAACGTATAGGATATATACCTCAAAATTTTTGTTTTAATACTCCTTTTCCTATTACAGTTTATAGATTTATGAAATTAATAAATCCATATACAGATAATCAAATTCTTTTTAGTTTAGAACAATTAGGAGCGAAAAAATTAATATATAGAAATTTAAATAATTTATCTGGAGGAGAAATTCAAAAAGTTTTATTAGCTTATGCTTTTTTGAATAAACCAGAATTTTTAGTTTTAGATGAACCTACACAAGGATTAGATATTTCTGGTCAAATGAAGTTGTATAATTTAATTAATCAAATAAAAAAATATTTACAATGTACAATTTTAATTGTTTCGCACGATTTAAATTTTGTTATGCGTAAAACAAATAAAGTAATTTGTTTAAATAAACATATTTGTTGCTCAGGAACTCCAGAATCAATATCTCAGGATAGGCGTTTCATAAAAATTTTTGGTAAATTAGAAAGTCAAAGATTTTCTTTTTATAATCATCATCATAATCATCAACATAATTTTTGAAATATTTTATTAAATAAGTTTTTTCTGGAGTCTAAAATTCTATGAATGAAAACTTTTTTTTTTCCTGGATACTTGGAATTTTTATAATTTTTTTAACAAGTCCAATAGGATCTTTAATAGTTTGGAAAAGAATATCGTTTTTTGGAGATTCTTTATCTCATGCATCGATTTTAGGAATAGCAATTAGTTATATGATAAATATAGATTATCTTTATATAAATTTTTTTTTGGTATTAATTTTTTTATCATGTATTCTGATTATAGAAAAATATTCTTATATTGAAATAGATGCTATAATTAGCATATTAATGAATATCTCTTTATCTTTAGGAACACTTTTTTTAGATATTATTTCTAAAAATAAAAAAGTAGATATTCCGCATTATTTTTTTGGAGATTTTTCTCATATTATTATATATGATATTTTGAGAGTTTTTTTAATGAGTAGTATTATTTTATTAATATTAAGTTTCTTTTGGGAAAATTTTTTATTAATTATTATTAATCCAGAATTAGCTCAAATACAAGGAGTCAATACTTTTTTTATGAGATTTTTATTATTATTTCTTATTTCTTTCGTTATTTGTTTAGCAATAAAATTTTTTGGAGTCTTATTAATGACTTCTTTGTTGATTATACCTGTATCTATTTCACAAAGATTTTCTTCATCTCCTGAACATTCTGTTGCTATGTCATTTATGATTAGCGTATTTTCTTTTACTGTAGGATTATTAATTTCATATTATTTTCATATTCTTATCAGTCCAATAATTGTTTTAATTTTATCAATATTTTTTTTATTCAGTTTGATATATTCAAAGTAAAGAAATTAAATTTTTTTTTTATTTTTTTAAATAATGTGGAGCTCCTGTTATTAAACAACGAGCTGAAGTCGTTTTAGGAAAAGCGATTACATCGCTAATATTTTTACTATCAGTTAATAACATAGTTATTCGATCTAATCCAAATGCTATTCCTGCATGTGGAGGAGTTCCATATTTTAATGATCTTAAAAAAAATCCAAATTTTTCTTTTTGTATTTTTTTGTTTAATCCAATAATTTTAAAAACAATTTCTTGTATTTTTTTTTTATGAATTCTTATAGATCCACCTCCTATTTCTTGTCCATTAATAATCATATCATATGAATTTGATAGGGCAATTTTTGGATTTTTTATTAACTCTTCTATATTATTATTTAATGGAGAAGTGAAAGGATGATGCACAGAAGAAAAACTATTTTTATTGTTTTTTTTAAATAAAGGAAAATGTTTTATCCAAACAAAAGACCAATCTGATGAATTTATTATTTTTAAATCTCGAGCTATTATATCTCTGATTTTTGCGCAAATTTTATTTACTAAATCAGAAAATCCATATATTACCACAAGAAGATCATTTTTTTCGAGTTGATTTTTTTGAATAATTTTTTTTATTTCATTTTTATTTATGTTTTCAAAAATTATTTTTTTTGTATGAAAATTAAAAATTGTAAAATTTTTAATTTCAAGAATATGTATTGAATTAACATTATTTTTTTTTATTTCTTTTACATATAAATTAATTTTTTGAGATTTAATTTTCATTCCATTCGGTATTTTAAAAGAAATAATTCTATGTTTTTTAATATCAAAATCTTTAAAAATAAATTCTTTTTTTAAGAAATTATGAATATCAAATAATTTGATAGGATTTCTTAAATCGGGTTTATCTGTTCCAAATTTTTTTATAGATTCATGAAAAGACATTATTTTCATCTTTTTTAATTTTACATTTTTTATTTTTAACCATAATTGACTAATCATCTTTTCCATAAGATATCGTAATTTTGATTCACTCATAAATGATACTTCTATATCAATTTGTGTAAATTCAGGTTGTCTGTTTGCTCGTAAATCTTCATCACGAAAACATTTAACAATTTGATAATATCTATCAATTCCTGAAATCATAAGTAATTGTTTAAATAATTGAGGAGATTGTGGTAAAGCATAAAATTTTTTTGGATAAATACGACTTGGAACTAAATAATCTCTAGCTCCTTCTGGGGTTGAACTGGTTAAAAAAGGTGTTTCAATATTTAAAAATTTATTTTTATTCAAGAAACTAATAATATTATTTACTATTAAATGTCTTATTTTTAAATTATTAAGAATATTTGTTTGTCTAATATCTAAATATCGGAATTTTAATTTATTTTTTTTCGAAGTAATATTATTTATATCGAATGGTAGTTTTTTGGAATAATTAAAAATTTTTAATTTAATAGCAATAACTTCTATTTCTCCTGTTTTTATATTTAAATTTTTATTTTTAAAAGAACGTTCTTGGACTTTTCCAAAAATTTTAATACAAGATTCATTTTTTAATGTTTCTGCTAATTGGAATAACTTATTATTTTTTTGAAAAATAAATACTACTTGTATAATACCTGATCTATCTCGGACATCAATAAATAATACTTTTCCAATGTTTCTTTTTTTATGTATCCAACCACAAATAGTGATTTTTTGAGAAATATCTTTTTTCTTAATGTGACCACAATAATGAGTGCGCATAAAAAATCCTAAAAATAAATTTATTAAAAATAAAATTTTTTAATAAAAATATTGAAAATTGCAATTAATGTTTAATTATTTAGAAATATTAAACTAATAAAAATATTTCTATCTACTACGAAAAATAATCCTCCCTTTAGTTAAATCATAAGGAGTAATTTCTACTGTTACTTTATCTCCTGTTAAAATTCTAATATAGTTTTTTCGCATTTTTCCAGATATATGAGCGGTAATAATATGTTTATTTTCTAATTCGACACGAAACATAGTATTTGGTAAGGTATCTATTACTTTTCCTTGCATTTCAATATTTTTTTCTTTAGTCATAAATTTTCTCTTTAAAAATAAAAAATTGATATTTATTTATTTTTTGGAAGATATTTGTTTTTCTTGCGATTCTAAATATTTTTCTGCATCCAAAGCAGAAATACAACCGCTAGAAGCAGCAATAACAGCTTGTTTATAAGTATTGTATATAATATCTCCTGCAGCAAAAATTCCAGGAATATTAGTTTGTGAAGAATATTTTTGTGAATTTTTTGATACAACAATATATCCATTTTTCATTTTTATTTTATTGGAAAATATTTGTGTATTAGGTGTATTCCCTATAGCAATAAATAATCCAGAAATTTCAATTTTTAAAATTTGTTTTTTTATAACTGATTCTATTATTAAATATTTTATTTTGTTTTTTTCTCCGATAATTTTTTTTATTACAGAATTTTTATGAAAGACAATTTTTTTTTGTTCTATTTTTTGATATATTTTTTTAATCAAAATTTTCTCTGCAGTGAAATATTTTTTTCGATGAATTAAATGAATTTTTTTTACAATATTTGATAAATATAAACATTCTTCTAAAGCTGTATTACCTCCACCAACAATAGCAATAATTTTTTCTTTATAAAAAAATCCATCACAAATAGCACAAGTAGAAATTCCTTTTCCTAAAAATTTAGATTCAGATTTTAATCCTAAATATCTTGGTGTAGAACCAGTAGCAATAATTATTGCATGCGCTTGATATTTTTTATTTTCTCCAATTAATTTAAATGGTTTTTTTTTTAAATTTACTTTAATTATTTGATCATGAATAATTTTTGTATTAAATTTTATTGCATGTTTTTTTAATCTTTCGACAAACTCTAATCCTGTTAAAGTATTGTAATCGCCTGGCCAATTTTCAATAGTATTTGTATTAGTTAATTGCCCACCTGGATTATTTCCAGTAATAATAATCGGACTAAGATTAGCTCGCGCTAAATATATTCCTGCAGTATATCCAGCTGGACCTGAGCCTAAAATAATAATTTTATTATATATATATTTTTTTTTATTTTTTTTCATATATATTGATGTTGTTTATTTTTATATTTATATATGTTTTTTAAAATTATAGTATAATATAATTGAATAAATTAATATATATAAAGTGAATATATTTAATATTTTATTTATTACTAGGATAAATATTCATTTATATAATATTTTTTATTTTATTAATCTACAAATTTTTTACATTAATCCAAAATTATATTATAAAAAATACATTATTATGAAAAATAGATATGATTAATCCAAAATTATTAAAAAAAAATATTAAAGAAATTGCATTAAAATTATTGGAAAAAGGATTTCAATTAAATATTATAAAATTTCAAAAATTAGAAAAAAAAAGAAAAAAAATACAAGTCAAAACTGAAAATTTAAAATCTATTCAAAAAAAAATATCAAAATTAATTGGAAAAAAAAAATTAAATATAGATAAAAAATCTTTACAAGAAGAATGCTTTAAATTAAGCATTAAAATAAAAAAATATCATAAAAAACTTAAAAAAATTCAAAAAAAACTTTTTATTTTTTCTCTAAAAACTCCAAATATCACTTTAGAAGATGTTCCTTTTGGAATAAAAAGTTCTGAAAATAAAATAATTTATTCTTGGGGAAAAATAAAAAAAATGGATTTTCTAGTAAAAAATCATATAGAATTAGGTAAAGAAAATAATTTTTTTGATTGGAAATCTGCTGCAAAAATTTCAGGAACAAATTTTGTAGTTATAAAAGATAAAATTGCTAAACTATATCGAGTATTAAGTCAATTTATGTTAGATTTACATATTGATAAACATAAATACCAAGAAATATATATACCTTATATTGTTCACCAAGACAGTTTGTATGGAACAGGACAACTTCCAAAATTTAATTCTAATTTATTTAGTATTAATTTTTCCAAACATTGTAATAAAAATAATTATTTTTTGATTCCTACTGCTGAAGTTCCTCTAACAAATTTAGTACGAAATATTATTTTAAATGAAAAAGATCTTCCATTCAAATTTGTTGCAAATACTCCCTGTTTTCGAGCAGAATCTAATTCATATGGAAAAAACTTTAAAGGATTAATTAGATTAAATCAATTTGATAAAGTAGAATTAGTTCAAATTACACTTCCAAAAGATTCTAATCAAGCATTAGAAAATATTACTTTACATGCAGAAACAATTTTAAAACTTTTAAAACTTCCATATAGAAAAGTATTATTATGTACAGGACAAACAAACTTTTCATCTGCAAAAACATATGATTTAGAAGTATGGTTTCCCTCCCAAAAATCTTATCGTGAAATTTCTTCTTGTTCAAATATGTTAGATTTTCAAGCGCGTAGAATGAAATCAAGATATTATGATTCAATTAAAAAAAAAAATATTTTTGTTCATACATTAAATGGATCAGCTTTAGCGATAGGACGTACATTAGCTGCAATACTTGAAAATTACCAAATGAAAGATGGGTCAATTAAAATACCAAAAATTTTACGTAAATATATGAATGGATTAAAATTTATTAAGTAATTTTTTTATTACGTATTTTTTTTAGAATAAATAATTTTTATTTAAAATATTTTAAATAGATGGTAAATTATGAAAAATTATATTTATAATTTTAGCGCTGGTCCTTCTATGTTACCAATAGAAGTAATGAATAAAGCGCATCAAGAATTTAAAAATTGGTGCAATTTAGGAGTATCTGTTTTAGAAATTAGTCATAGAAGTGAAGAATTTTTACATTTAATAAAAAATTCAAAAAAACATTTAAGAAATCTTTTAAAAATACCAGAAAATTATAAAATACTTTTTTTTCAAGGAGGTGCAAGAGGACAATTTTCAGCTATTCCTATGAATTTAACAAAAAAAAAAAATTTTACAGATTATATTTGTAGCGGACATTGGTCGAATCAAGCTGCTATCGAAGCGCAAAAATATTGTTGTCCTAATTTTATAAACGTTGTTTCAAAAATTAATAATAAAAAAATAGTTCTTCCAATGAATAAATGGAAAATAAATAATCAATCTGATTATATACATTATTGCCCTAATGAAACCATTGAAGGTTTAGCTATTTATGAAGAACCAAATTTTAAAGATAAAAATATTATTGGAGATTTTTCTTCCACTCTTTTATCCCGCAAAATCAATATTAAAAAATATTCTTTAATTTACGCAAGCGCACAAAAAAATATAGGAACATCAGGAATTACGATTGTTATTATTAAAAAAAAACTTATTAAAAAGTCAAATTTTTTAGTACCTTCAATTTTAGATTATAAAATTGCTTTAAAAAATAATTCACTTTTTAACACTCCAGTAAATTTTTCATGGTATTTATCTAGTTTAGTATTTAAATGGTTAAAAAAAATCGGTGGAATAGAAGAAATAGAAAAAATAAATATAAAAAAATCTAAAATTTTATATAAATTTATAGATAAAAGTAAACTTTATAGAAATAAAATACATAAAAATAATCGATCTTGCATGAATGTTATTTTTACTTTAAAAAACGAGAAATTAAATAATATATTTTTACATGAATCTCGCTTACATGGTTTATATGCTTTAAAGAATCATAAAATTGCTGGAGGAATGCGAGCATCTATCTATAACGCTATGCCAATTGAAGGTGTAAAAAAATTAATTAATTTCATGTTATTATTTGAAAAAAAATATTTTTAACACGAAATATATATAAATCTTTCTATACAATTATAAATGTTGGTTTATTATTTATGCAAACAAAAATGTTATTAAGCTCTCCCTATAAAGTAAAAGGAGAAATATTACTTCCAGGTTCTAAAAGTATTACTAATAGAGCATTATTAATGGCATCTATGTCAACTGGAATTACTCATCTGAAGAATGTTTTATATAGTGACGATGTAAAATATATGTTGAATGCTTTAAAAATTTTAGGTGTCAAATATATTTTTTCTTCTAAAAAAAGAACTTGTTATATTTACGGTCAAGGAAGAGAATTTCCTCAAAATAAAAATATTACTTTATATTTAGGAAATGCAGGTACTGCTGTGCGTTCATTATTATCTGTTTTATCTATAAAAAATAATAATATTATTATTACAGGTGATAAAAGAATGCAAGAAAGACCTATTAAACATTTAGTAAATGCATTAGTACAAGGAAAATCTACATTAAAATATTTAAAAAAGAAAGGATTTTTACCAATACAAACACAGGGAGGATTTCTTGGTGGAAAAATAATTTTAAATGGAAATATATCTAGTCAATTTTTAACAGCTATACTAATAGCATCTCCTTATGCTCCATTAAAAACAAAAATATTAATTAAAGGTGAATTAGTTTCTAAACCATATATTAAAATGACTATAAAAATGATGGAATCATTTGGAGTATATGTGAAGAATAAAAAATATAAGAAATTTTATATTTTAAACAAACAAAATTATATTTCTCCAAAAAATTATTATATAGAAAGTGATGCTTCTTCTGCATCTTACTTTTTGGCAGCTGCAGCAATTAAAGGAGGGCAAGTCAGCGTTATTGGTGTAGGAAAAAATAGTATACAAGGAGATATAAAATTCAATGATGTTTTAAAAAAAATGGGAGCTAAAATTTTTTTTAAAAAAAACAAAATAATTTGTAAAAAAAATAAATTAAAAAGTATTAATATGGATATGAATAGCATTCCAGATGCAGCCATGACTATTGCTGTAACTTCTCTTTTTGCAAAAGGAATTACTACAATTAGAAATATATATAATTGGCGTGTAAAAGAAACTGATAGATTATTTGCAATGGCTACCGAATTAAGAAAAGTAGGAGCAATCATTGAAGAAGGTAAAGATTATTTAAAAATTAATCCTCCTAAAATTTTCAAAAAATCAGAAATTAATACATATAATGATCATAGAATAGCTATGTGTTTTTCATTAATTTCTTTATCTGGAGTACCAGTAACTTTAATTAATCCTGAATGTGTGAATAAAACATTTCCGAATTATTTTTTAGATTTTTTTTCAATATGCCAGTATAAATAATCATCATACACAATATAAAAAAAATTTTATTTCAAACAAATTAAAAGAAATTTATGATTAAAAAATATCCTGTTATTACAATTGATGGAGCAAGCGGTGTAGGAAAAAGCACTTTATCTTATTCTATATCTAAGAAATTAAATTGGAATTTTTTAGAGTCAGGATATATGTATAGGATAATGGCTTATTATATCATAAAATATGATTTATCTTTGAAAAAAAAAAATATAATTTCATTATTTCCTTATATAAATTTTGATTTCAAATACATGAATAATGGAATCAAAGTTTTTTTTAAAAATAAAGATATTTCAAATGAAATTCATTCTGAAAAAATTTCTATGATGGCATCAAAAATTGCAATTTTTCCATATGTAAGAAATTGGCTTTTGAATAAACAAAGAAAATTTAGACGGTTTCCAGGATTAGTTACCAATGGAAGAGATATGGGGACAATGGTTTTTCCTGATGCAATTGTAAAAATATTTTTAAAAAAAAGTTTATTGGAAAGAGCAAAAAAAAGAAAATTAGATTTAAGATTAAGAGGTTTTAAAATGAAGATAGAAAAAATCATTAAAGACATTAAAAAAAGAGATTATCGGGATAAAAATCGTATTTTATGTCCTTTATTTCCAGCAAAAGATGCTATAATTATTGATTCTACTTCAATGAGTTTAGAAAAAACATTAAAAAAATCTATGAATATAATTTATAAAAAATTATTAAATAAATAAAATAATTTCTTTAATATGGAATATAGTTGAAGAACAATTTAACAGCTTTTAAAACATTGATGTTTACAAAGTTAATATAATTTTAATACAAAAAAGAATAATGCATATGAAAGAATCTTTTGCAAAATTATTTCAAGATTCATTAAAATCAATAACAACTAAACCTGGATCAATAATTCAAGGAATAGTAATTGCAATTAATAAAGATAACATATTGATAGATTCTGGATTAAAATCAGAATCTAAAATACCAATTGAGCAATTCAAAAATTCTCAAGGAAAAATAGAAGTTCAAATAGGAGATCAAGTTGAATTAGCATTAGATACAGTTGAAGATGGTTTCGGAGAAACAATTTTATCAAGAGAAAAAGCAAAAAGATATCAATCATGGTTAATGTTAGAAAAAACTTATGAAGAATCTACTAATATTATTGGAAAAATTACTGGCAAGGTAAAAGGAGGATTTACAGTAGAATTAGATGATATTCGAGCTTTTTTACCTGGATCATTAGTCGATGTAAGACCAATACGAGACACGTCACATATTGAAGGAAAAAAATTAGAATTTAAAGTTATTAAATTAGATAAAAAAAGAAATAATGTTGTTGTATCGCGAAGAGCAGTTATAGAATCTGAAAATAGTCTTGAACGTAATAAATTATTAAATAATATTCAAAAAGGATCAAAAATTCTTGGAACTGTAAAAAATTTAACAGATTATGGTGCGTTTATTGATTTAGGGGGTGTTGATGGGTTATTACACATTACAGATATGGCTTGGAAAAGAGTTAAACATCCTAGTGAAATAGTTAATATTGGAGATGAAATTACAGTTAAAATATTAAAATTTGATAAAGAAAAAATAAGAGTTTCTTTAGGATTAAAACAATTAAGTCAAGATCCTTGGATTAATATATCTAAAAGATATCCAGAAAAATCAAAAATTATAGGAAGAGTAACTAATTTGACAGACTATGGATGTTTCGTTGAAATAGAAGAAGGTATTGAAGGTTTAGTTCATGTTTCAGAAATGAATTGGATAAATAAAAATATTCATCCTTCTAAAGTAGTGAAATTAAATGATATGATAGAAGTTATGGTTTTAGATATTGATGAAGAAAGAAGAAGAATCTCTTTAGGATTAAAACAATGTACAAAAAATCCCTGGAAAGAGTTTTCGAAAATTCATAAAAAAGGAACAAAAGTAGATGGAAAAATAAAATCTATTACTGATTTTGGAATTTTCGTAGAATTAGAAGGAGGGATCGATGGTTTAATTCATTTATCTGATATAGATTGGGAAACATCTGGAGAAGAATCAGTTAAAAAATATAAAAAAGGAGAAAAAATATCTGCGATTGTTTTACAAGTTGATTCAGAGAGAGAGAGAGTATCTTTAAGTATTAAACATATGATCAAAGATAAATTTCATATGTTTATTAAAAAACATAAAAAGGGATCTGTAGTTCAAGGTACTGTTCAAAAAATTTATTTTCAAGAAAAAGCGAGTATATTTTTAAAAAAAGGAGTTCTGGGATACATTGTATTTTCTAATTTTAAAAATATGGATATTCCAAAACAAATATCTATTTTAAAAAATGAAAAAAATATGAATTTTTTAATTAAAAATATTGATCGTAAAAAAAGAATGATATATTTATCTTTTGAAAAATTTCATACTTTAAAAAAAGAAAAAATATCATAAATAAATATTTTTGATAAAAAAAATTCAAAAGTTCTATTTAAAATGATAAATATCAATGTTTAATAAAAAATAAAATTTTTTATACGAAAATACATTTCATACAATAAAATAAAAAATGAAAAAAAAATTTATAGTACGTAAAAGTAAAAATTTTTTATACTTTTAAATACTATAAATTTAAGTTTTTTATAAAAAATTATAAAATATATATAAAAAATTTATTATATTTGTTCAATTTAATAGGAGAAAGTTATGAATAAAAAAATTGTTATTGCTAATTGGAAATTAAATGGAGATCAAACTTTTGTAAAGGATTTTATTAAAAAAATTAATTCAACTCAAAAAAAAATTTTTGAAAATATACAAATAATTCTTTCTCCTCCAATTATATACATTAATTATATGTTTAAAAAAATTAACAATAAAAAAATTTTTTTTGCTTCTCAAAATGTTGATTATCATGATAAAGGAGCGTTTACTGGAGAAATTTCTCCTTATATGATTAATGAAATTGGAGCGAAATATGTTATATTAGGTCATTCAGAAAGACGAAAAAATCATTTTGAAAATAATACTTTAATAGCTAAAAAATTTTTTTCTATAAAAAAGAATAATTTAATTCCAATATTATGTATTGGGGAAACAAAAAAAGAAAAAGAAAAAGGTTTAACAAAAGAAGTTCTAATTAACCAAATTAATCAAATATTTTTAACTTGTGGAAATGATGCTTTCAATAAAACGTTTATTGCTTATGAACCTATATGGGCTATTGGAACCGGGAAAAATGAATCTCCAAATAATATTAATAAAATTATGAAGTTTATAAAAAATTATATTATGCAAAAAAGTTTAAATAAAAATATTAAATTTAAATTACAATATGGAGGATCCGTGTCTGATAATAATGTTCATAAAATTATAGAAGAAAAATATATTGATGGTGTATTAGTTGGATCTGCATCTTTAAATTATAAAATTTTTTTAAAAATTCTTAAAAAAATTAGTTTTAGAGAAAAAAAATAAAATGTATAGAAAATTAATTAATATAAATTTTTTGAAATAATTATTAATTTTTTATTTATTTTTTTTTTCATAAAATTTAAAGCTTTCTCAATATCATGATATATTATTTTATCATTTTTAATTCCAATACATTTTCCAAATTTTTTTTTTAATAATAATTCAATAGAAAAAAATCCCATTTTTGAAGCTAGAATACGATCAAAGGCAACTGGAGATCCACCTCTTTGAATATGTCCAAGAATTGTAGCTCTAGTTTCTTTTTTTGTATAAAATTCAATTTTTTTAGCTAATTTTTTAACATTACAAATGTGCTCAGTAATAGCCACTACTGCATGCTTTTTACCTTTTTTTATACTTTTTTTAATATTTTGTATTAATTTTTTTTCATCATATTTAATTTCAGGTATAACAATAAATTCACAACCTCCAGCAATAGCAGCTGATAGAGTTAAATCTCCGCATTTTCTTCCCATAATTTCTACAATTGAAATTCTCTGATGCGAAAAAGATGTATCTCTTAGTTGGTCTATTGATTTTACAATAGTTTCTAAAGCAGTACTATATCCAATAGTATAATCTGTTCCAAAAACATCATTATCTATCGTTCCTGGAATACCAATACATGGAAAATTCATTTTGTGTAATGCGTTTGCTCCTGCATATGTTCCATTTCCTCCAATAACAATTAATGCGTCAATTCCTTTATCTTGCATATTTTTTATTGCAATTTTTCTTATTTTTTTTTCAAAAAAATTCATATAACGAGCTGTTCCTAAAAATGTTCCACCTCGATTAATAATATTAGATACTTTATTATTATTTAAGTTAATCATTTTATTTTTGCATAATCCACGATAACCATTTAAAATTCCTATCACTTGAATTTTATTGTTATAAGACGTACGCACTATACTTCTAATAGCAGCATTCATTCCTGGAGCATCGCCTCCACTAGTCAGTACTGCTATTTTTTTTATTATATAATTTTTTTTTAATTTCATATTTTACTTAATATATAAATATTTTTGTTGTATTAAAATGATTTAAAATATATTATTTTTTTAAAAAATAATATTTTATAGGTTCACAATTTTTATTAAACTCATATATAATAGGTTGACCTGTTGGTATATTTAAATCTGGAACATCTTTTTCTGGAATTTTGGATAAATATTTTATTAATGATCGTAAAGTATTTCCATGCGCAACAATAAGAATTTTTTTATTTTTTTTTATCTTTGGAATAATATTTTTTTCCCAATACGGAAGAATTCTTTTTAAAGTTAATTTTAAACTTTCTCCTAAAGGAATATCATTTTTATTCATATGGGAATAACGAGAATCATATCCTGACCAATAATCGTTAAATTTACTTATATAAGGAGGAACAACAGAAAAACTTCTTCTCCAATTAAAAATATTTTTTTTACCATATATTTGAATCACACTATCTTTATTTAATCCCTGTAAACAACCATAATGTCTTTCATTTAATCTCCATGTTTTATAAATTTTTAGCCATGGCTGATTAACTTTTTTTAACACACTCCATAAAGTAAAAATAGCTCTCTTTAAAACAGAAGTATATGCTAAATCAAATGTTATATTTTTTTTTTTTAATAATAATCCTGCTTTTTTTGCCTCTTTTTTTCCTTTATCATTTAAATTTACATCATACCATCCTGTAAATTTATTATATTTATTCCATTCACTTTCTCCATGTCTTAAGAAAACTATTTTAAATGTCATACAAACTCCTTCTATAAAAATTAGATATATAGAAAAAAATTAAATATATTTTTTTTTGATATGATATAAAGAAATATTTTTATCTTATAATTTATTTAAAATATTTTGTTTACTAATATAATTCTTTTGTCTTTCTTGTAAAGAATTATATTAGACAAACAGAATTAAGATATTCATAAAAATATATAAACAAATTATTTTTATTTTACTATATTTAAAAATGAATTTCTATTAAAGAATTTAAGAAAAAATTAAACTTTTAAAATAACATTTATAAAATTTTCTAAAGTAAATTTAATACATTTTAAAAATCCAACAGAATCTTTTCCATCAATCAATCTATGGTCATAAGATAAAGAAATATACATCATAGGAGCTGATATTATTTTATCTTTTTTAACTATAGGTCTATTATTTATTGCATGAATTCCTAATATTGCTGATTGAGGTGGATTTATTATAGGCGTAGACATTAACGATCCAAATACACCACCATTTGTAATTGTAAATGTTCCATTTTCTAAATCATCTATAGTTAATTTATTTTCGTGAGATTGTAAAATATAAAATTTTATTTTTTTTTCAATTTCAAACATATCCATTTTATTTGCATTAAACAGAACAGGAGCAACTAATCCTCTATCTGTAGAAATAGCAATATTAATATTTATATTTTTATAAAAAAAAATTTTATCTTTTATAATTGAAGAATTAATAATCGGATATTTTTTTATTGCATAAATTACTGATTTTACAAAAAATGACATAAATCCTAGTTTTACTTGATATTTTTTTTCAAAATCATGACCAAATTTTTTTCTAATTTTAATAATAGATTGCATATTAACTTCGTTAAAAGTAGTTAACATAGCAGTTTCATTTTTTGATTTTACTAATCTTTCAGAAATTTTTTTTCTCAAAGAAGACATATTTATGATTTTTTTAATCTTTAAATTTTTTGAATTTTTTAGTTTGTTATCAGAAAATTTAATAGTCTTTTTTTTTTTAGTTTTTTGTTGAGAATTATCAATTTTTTTTGAAACTTCTGTTTTGAGATTTTTAGTTTGATATAGAGAAATATTTTTTTTTCTTCTTAAAGAAGGAGAAAAATATTTTTTTTCTTTATTTTTTTGAACAAATTTCTCTGTATTTTCTTTTTTTATATATCCTATAATATCATTAGATTTTACTAGATCACCTGCATTTTTTAAAATTTTATTTAAAATACCATTTGTTAAGGATGGAACTTCAATCATAATTTTATCTGTTTCTAAATCAATAAGTAAATCATTTTTATTAATATAATCTCCAATATTTTTATGCCATTTAATAATTGTTGCATGATAAACAGATTCAGGTAATTCAGGAATTCTTATTTTTTTTTTATTCATTGTAATCTCTTTTAAATTTATATATTTAAAGCGGAATGGATAATTTTTTCTTGTTCTTTTTTATGAATATAAAAATTTCCAGTAGCTGGAGAAGATGAGTTTTTTCGTCCAATATATTGAATATTTATTTTATTATAAGTAAGTTTTTCAAAAGTATTTTTAATATAATTCCATGCACCTTGATTTTTTGGCTCTTCTTGACACCAAAAAATATTTTTTATCATAGAATATTTATTAATTATTTTTAATATTTTCTTTTTTGGAAAAGGATATAATTGCTCTATACGTATTAACATAATTTGATAAATATTTTTTTTTCTTCGAGCTTCTAATAACTCATAATATATCTTACCTGTACAAAAAATAATTTTTTTAAAATCTTGTTTAATAGAAAAATCTATTTCACATATTATTTTTTGAAACTTTCCTTCATAAATTTCTGAAAAAGATGATTGTGACATGGGATTTCTTAATAAAGATTTAGGAGAAAAAATTATTAATGGAAAAGATTTTTGGTGAAAAATATGCTGATATAACAAATGAAAAATTTGTGATGCAGTAGTTGGAATACAAACATTCATATTTTTATTTGCACATAATTGCAAATATCTTTCAATTCTAGCTGATGAATGCTCTGGTCCTTGACCTTCGTAACCATGAGGTAATAATAAAATAACTCTAGAACTTTGATTCCATTTTTCCATACTGGAACTAATAAATTGATCAATCACTACTTGAGAGACATTAGCAAAATCTCCAAATTGAGCTTCCCAAATTGTTAAAGTGTTACTATTACGTAAACTATATCCATATTCAAAAGCAAGAACAGATTCTTCTGATAAAACTGAATCTATTAAAAAAAGTTTCGAATTCTTTATACTTTTTTTTAAAGGAATATATTTTTCGCCAGTGATTTGATCATAAATAATTGCATGACGATGAAAAAAAGTTCCTCGAGAAATATCTTCTCCAGATATTCTACAAGAAATTCCTTGATTTAATAAACAAGCATATGCGAAATTTTCAGCCGTTCCCCAATCAAATTTTTGATTCTTATTAATTACATCTAATCTATTCGAGTAGATTTTTTTGACTAAAGGATGTAAATTTATTTTTTTTGGTAAAAAATTAATTTTTTTAAAAATTTTTTTTATTTTTTTTTCAGTAAATTTTTGAGATATTTTGATAAATTTTTTGATTTTAAGATGATTATCTATATTTTTTTTTTTAAAATTTAAATAAGAATAATTTGGTAAAATTTTTTTCCCTTGATTTAATCGATCTTGATAAAGTATAATTTTTTTTTGAATAGTTCTTTTATTAATTAATTTTTGATCTATTAATTTTTTAGAATATATGTCCTGAACAGTTGGATGAGATTTAATTTTTTTATACATTAAAGGTTGTGTTACAAATGGATCATCAACTTCATTATGTCCATTTCTTCGATATCCTATTAAATCAATAAAAATATCTTTTTGAAATTTATTTCTATAATCTACACTCATTTTAGCTGCAAAAAAAGCAGCTTCTGGATCATCAGCGTTTACATGTAATATTAATGCATTAATTGATTTAGCTAAATCAGTGGAATATTTACTAGATCGAATATGTTTAATATTTGATGTAGTAAAACCAATTTGATTATTTATAATAATATGAATTGAACCTCCAATACCGTATCCTGGAGTTTGTGACATATTTAAAATTTCTTGTATTATTCCTTGTCCAGTAAAAGCTGCATCACCATGTATCATAATTGGTATTATGTGATGAAAATTTTTAGATTGTAAAGAATCATATTTATATCTAGAAATACCCATAATAACAGGATTAATTATTTCTAAATGAGAGGGATTGTATTCTAAATTGATATCTCCTTTTTTAAAATTTTTTATATAAATATCTGAATAAAATCCAAAATGATATTTTACGTCTCCAGTATTTAAATTACGCATGTCTTTATCTGAAAATTCTTGAAAAAGTAAATTAGATGGTTTTCCTAAAACATTTATTAAAACATTTAATCTTCCTCGATGAGCCATTCCAATATAAAAATAACAAAATTTTTTTTGAAGAGATTGTGAAATAATTTCATATAACATAGGTATTAAAGAATCATTTCCTTCTAAAGAAAATCTTTTATAACTTGGATATTTAGAATTTATATATTTTTCAAATGTTTGAGCTGAAATGATTGCATTTAATATTTCTATTTTTTTTTCATCACTAATTTTTTTTTTCGTCCATTGATTTTCAATATATTTTTGAATCCACTCTTTTTCTTTTTTTTTATAAATATGCGAAAATTCAAATCCAATAGTATGACAATATTTTTTTTTTAACCATTTTAAAAAAAAATTTAAATTTAAAAATTTTTTTTTTTTATTATCTATTCGCCATTTAATTTTTTTCTTTAGATATTTTTCTTTAAATTTAAAAATTTTTTTATCTAAATCAAATATTTTTTTTTTTATATTTTTTTTTAAAGGATTAATATTAGCATAACGAAATCCATTTAATCGAAAAAAATTTAATATTTTTAAAATTTTTTTTTTATTTAAATATTTTTTTTTTATCTCTTGATTTAATTGTGTATCTAAATATTGATTATTAATATTTTTTTTTTGATAAGAACTATTTTTAAGTAAAATAAATTTATTTTTCCAAAATTTATTAACAGAATTTTTATCTTTTAAAAAATTTTTATACATATTTTGAATATAATGATAATTAATAAAATTTATCCATGATTCGTTAAACATTTTATTGTCTTTATTTTTGTTCATATTTTCTCATAATATATTAATTTATAAACTGTGAAAAATAGTTTTAAAAATTATTTAAAAAAAAATAATTTTATTTTTTTTAAAAAAATTAAGCTGGATTATCGACATTAATAAATTTTATATCTAATTTTTTATCAACAGATTTTAACCATTCACCTAAAAGTTGCACTCCTCCGATCTCTGTAGCATGGTGACCTACTGCAAAAAAATGCATATTTGATTCACGTACATAATGAGTTATTTCTTCAGAAATTTCTCCAGTAATAAAACAATCAATATTTCTTTGAATCACTTCATGAATAAATTTTTGCCCCTTTCCGCTACACCAAGCGATATTTAAAATTTTCTTATTATTTTCTCCGGAAATATATATTGGTTTTTTCGAAAAAATTTTACTTATTTTTTTAAATAATTTTTTTCCTGAAATAGGTTTTTTTAACATTCCCCACCATAAATAAGGATTGATATATCCTTTTTGAATTATGTTTAAGACTTGCGCAATATACGCATTATTTCCTAATTTTTTATGTGCATCTAAAGGTAAATGCCAACTATATAAATTAATATTATTTAGTAAAATTGTTTTTAATCTTTCTTTAATATATCCTTTGATATATTTAGGTTCATTTTTCCAAAAATATCCATGATGTACAATAATCGCTTGAGCATTATAAAAAATTGCTTTCTGTAATAAAATTTGACAAGCGGTAACTCCTGTAATTATCTTATTAATTTCTTGACAACCTTCTATTTGTAATCCATTGTAAGTACAATCATTAAAAAATGAAGAATTTAATTTTGTATTAATAAGGTTTTCTAAAAATTGATTATTCATATTTTTTATTCTGAATTATTTTTTTAATTTTTTTTATAAAAATTTTTTTTACAAGTTTATATTCTACAATTGGTTGAGGATATTTAGAATGTGGATCATTTTTTTTTAACCAAAATTGCGGATTATGTATGTGTTTTATAGGAACTTTTATTAGTTCAGGAATATATTTTTTAATATAATCTCCGTTTAAATCAAATTTTTTAGATTGAATATATGGATTAAATGTTCTAATATAAGGAACTGAATCTGTTCCAATTGATGATATCCATTGCCAATTTCCTGTATTTAAAGAAAAATCTGCATCTATCAATTTTAGCATAAAATATTTTGCTCCTAATTTCCAATCAATAAATAAATTTTTTACTAAAAAATTAGAAGTTATCATGCGAATACGATTATTAATCCATCCAGTTAAGTTCAGTTCTCTCATTCCTGCATCTACTATAGGATAACCTGTTTTTCCTTGTTCCCATGATTTTAAATATTTTTCACTATTATTCCATTTTATTTTTTTTTCCCAAAATTTAAAAGATTTATTTTGAGATAAAATTGGATATTGGAAGAACAAATGTTTAAAAAAATCTCTCCATAATATTTTTTCTAATAAAATAAATAAATTTTTTTTATTTTTTATTTTTTTTTTTATTATATAATAAAAAAATTTTCTAATAGAAAATATTCCCAAGGACAAATACAAAGAAAATTTACTTGTACTATTGAAAATAGGATAATCTTTACTTTTCAAGTAAGTATATATCTTTTTATCAAAAAAAATTTTTATTTTTTTTTTAATCTGATTATCTTTATAAGGAAAAGTTTTTTCATGAAATTTTTCATATTTATAGGAAAAGAATAAGATGTGATTATTAATCATAATATTTTTTTTTCTTATTTTCGGAGTTTTAAATAATTTTATTTTATGATTTTTTAAAATTTTTAAAGATTTTTTTTTAAAAAATCGAAAAATTTTATATGACAAACCATCATTATTTTTTATCAATTTTGGATTAATCAAAACATTATCATGGAACCCTTTGAAAAAAATTTTATTTAATAACAATATTTTTTTTATTTTTTTATCTCTATGAGTTTCATTTAACTCATATTGATAATTATAAAAAACATTATTAATATTATATTTTTTACAAAAATTTAAAAGATATTCAATACAATCGATGTAAGTTTTTACTTCTTTATAAAAAAAAGAAATATTAATCTTTTTTAATTTTTTTTTTAAATAAATTAATCTTTTATGAATAAAAAAAGCTTGTCTATAAGACATATCATGTATTTTCCATTGTTCAGGAGTTGCAATAAACAATGCTATTACATTTTTTTTTTTATTTTTACAAGAAAAATATAAAGCTTTATTATCCTCAATTCTTAAATCATTTCTAAACCATACTAAATTATTCATTATAAGATTTCCATTAATATATAAATTAAAATTTTTTTTTAAAAGAAATAAAAAAAAAATATCCATACTCTATAAATATATTTAAAATATAGATAAATATATTTTTTTATATTTTATCTCTATTAAAAATTTTAGAATAAAAAATTATTAAATTTATAAGGATAATTTTAACTCATGAAGAAAATTGGAATTTTTTTCGGAACTGATACTGGAAATACAGAAAAAGTTTCTAAAATTATTTATAAAGTCATAGGAAAAGATCAATCAGATTTATATGATATCTCTAAATCTTGTATAAAAGATATTTTAAAATATGAAATTTTAATTCTAGGTGTTTCAACATGGTATTATGGAGAAATTCAATCTGATTGGGATGATTTTTTACCAGAATTAAAAAAAATAAATTTTAAAAATAAAAAAGTTGCTATATTTGGATGCGGTGATCAAGAAGATTATGGAGAATATTTTTGTGATGGAATGAAATTTATATACGATATAGTTTCTTTAAATGGAGCACAAGTAATCGGAAAATGGCCAGCAAAAAATTATTGTTTTGATTGTTCTAAAGCATTAATTGATAAAAAAAATTTTTTAGGTCTAGTAATTGATGAAGATAGACAGCCTGAATTAACAAAAATAAGAATTCATACTTGGATTAAAAAACATTTAAAAAACTTATTTTAAAAAAAAATAATTTAATTAGGTATATATATGAATAAAATATATACCTATATTTTTATAAAAAATTTTAATGTTTCATAATCAAATTAAATAGAAATATGTTCTACAAGATCTAAAACTTTACTTGAATAACCCATTTCATTATCATACCAAGAAATTAATTTAACAAAATTTTTATTTAATAAAACTCCAGCTTGAACATCAAAAATAGATGTTAATTTTGAGCCATTTAGATCAGAAGAAACAATATGGTCATCAATATATCCTACAATTCCTTTCATTTCATTTTCAGATGCATTTTTAATGACAGAACAAATCTCTTCATAGTTTGCTGAAATTTTATATTTACATGTTAAATCAACTACAGAAACATTTGCAGTTGGAACACGAAATGCAATTCCTGTTAATTTACCATATAACTCAGGAAGTACTTTTCCGACTGCAGCTGCAGCTCCTGTTGAAGAAGGTATGATATTTTGTAAAGCTCCTCTTCCTCCTCTCCAATCTTTTAAAGAAACACCATCCACTGTTTTTTGTGTAGAAGTAGTCGCATGCACAGTTGTCATTAATCCTTCTATTATAGTAAATTCTTTATCTATGATTTTAGCAAGAGGAGCTAAACAATTCGTAGTACAAGAAGCATTTGAAACAATTTTTTCTCCTTTGTATGAATCAAAATTTACACCTTTAACAAACATCGGTGTATTATCTTTTGTTGGTCCTGTAATAACGACTTTTTTTGCTCCAGCATAAATATGTTTTATTGCTTCATCTTTTGTTAAAAAAAAACCTGTTGATTCAATAACAACATCTACAGATAAATCACCCCAAATTAATTTTTCTGGATTACGTTCAGAAGTGACTTGAATAGTTTTTCCATTTACAATAATAGAATCTGATTTTGCCTGTATACTTCCATCAAAATTTCCATGTGTAGAATCGTATTTTAACATATAAGCTATATATTCTGCACTTAATAAATCATTAATAGCAATTATTTTAATATCTTGTCTTTTTTGCGCAAGACGGAATACTATTCTTCCAATTCTTCCAAAACCGTTGATTCCTACTCTAATAGTCATTATTTATCCTAAATTTATAAACAAAAAGTCATTAAAGTGATTATATAAAAAAATTGATTTTTATTAATAATAAAAATTTTTTTATAGATCTTATTTTAAATAATTCATATTTTTAATTGAATTATATCCATACATGATAAAAATAAAGTTTTAAAATTAATAAATTTATTATTTTTTTTAAATATATTATAATAAAATAATTATTTTTTTTATTAATTTTAACATATATTATCATTAATCAATAAAATTCTTATTTAAAAATTATTTTTTGAATATTATGCTAAAAAAATCTTAAATATTTGAAATTTATGTATCAAATAATTTTTTATATTCTATATATATTAAAATTTTTTTAGTAAAATTATTTTTTAAAAATCAAAGATTTTATAAACTTTTTTTTTAAATTTTATGAAAAAAAAAAAAAATACGTTATTAAAAAATGATTTATGTAATTTAAGTATTAATCAACCAATTATTCATGCTAAACATGGAATAGGACGATATAAAGGTTTAACAACAATAGAAATTGCAGGAACAAAATCTGAATATTTAATTATTTCATATGTTAATAATGATAAATTATATGTACCTGTTACATCATTACATTTAATTAATAAATATTATAACATTAATGAAAACAAAATTCCTTTACATAGATTAGGAGGGAAAAGTTGGAAAAAAGAACGACAAAAAATATCTAAAAAAATTTTTGATAATGCATCAATTTTGTTGAATATTTATGCTAATCGTGCCTCTCAGTTAGGTTTTTCTTTTAAAAAATATGAAAAAAAATATTTACAATTTTGTAAAGATTTTTCATTCAAAACTACACCAGATCAATCTAAAGTTATTAACTCTGTTTTAAATGATATGTATTCTTCTAAACCAATGGATCGTTTAGTGTGTGGTGATGTAGGATTCGGAAAAACTGAAGTAGCAATGCGAGCTGCTTTTATCGCAAGTTGTAATAAAAAACAAGTTGTTATTCTCGTACCAACAACTTTATTAGCACAACAACATTATAAAAATTTTCTAGAAAGATTTTCAAAATATTCTATATCAATAGAAGTTTTTTCCAGTTTTCAAAAAAAAAATACACATCAATCTATTTTAAAAAATATTAAAAAAGGAAAAATAAATATTCTTATTGGTACTCATAAAATTTTATTTAATCAAATAAAATGGCATGATTTAGGATTATTAATTATCGATGAGGAACATAGATTTGGAGTATCTCATAAAGAACATATTAAACAAAAATTTAATAACATTGATATATTAACTTTAACTGCTACTCCAATTCCTAGAACTTTAAACATGTCTCTTTTAGGAATACGTGATTTATCAATTATTAATACACCGCCAGATAAAAAATTGTTAATAAAAACCTTTATAAAAAAAAAAAACAAAAAAATAATTAAAAGAGCTATTTTAAAAGAAATTAATAGAGGAGGACAAGTATATTACGTATATAATAAAGTTCAACACATTGAAAGAAAATTAAAATATTTATCTAAACTGATACCAAAAGGAAATTTTAGAATTGGCCATGGAAAAATGAAAAAACAAGAATTAAAAAAAATTATTCATGATTTTTCTCATAATCGTTTTAATATTCTTTTATGTACAACAATTATAGAAAATGGATTAGATATACCTTTAGCTAATACAATAATCATTGAAAATGCAGATCATTTTGGGTTATCACAATTACATCAACTGCGTGGAAGAGTAGGAAGATCTTCTCAACAAGCATACGCATGGTTATTAGTTTCAAACGTTAAAAAAATATCTAAAAATTCTAAAAAAAGATTACAATCAATTTGCTCTATTCAAGATTTTAGTTCTGGATTTATATTAGCTAATCATGATTTAGAAATTCGAGGAGTAGGTGAAATCTTAGGAAACAAACAAAGTGGATATATAAAAAATATTGGTATTGAAGTATATATGAATTTATTAAAAAAAGCTGTTAAAATTTTAAAAACAGGAAATAAAAAATCAATACAAGATTTATTAAACCAAGATACTGAAATTAAATTACAAATTCCTGCAATATTACCAGAAAGTTATATTCCACATGTCAATAAAAGACTATCTTTTTATTTTCAGATATCATCTGCACGTACGATACAGGAATTAAAATTAATTAAATTAAATTTAATAAAAAATTTTGGAAAGTTACCTAAATTAGCTAAAAATCTTATATCAATTACAAAAATCAAAATTATTTCTAAAAAATGTCAAATAAAAACGATTAAATATAACATTTTAGGCGGAATAATTAAATTTATTTGTCCAAAGAAAATTAATATAAAATGGCTCATAAAATTTTTAAAAAAAAATTCAAAATACTGGTTTCTAAAAAAAGATATTTTACATTTTAATAAAAAATTTAAAAAAGATTCAAAAAAAATTAAATGGATTGTAAAATTTTTATTAAAATTAAAAAAAAATCAATTATAAAATACAATAATATTTTAAAAAAAATTTAATAAAAAAAAAAAATGAAAAAATATATTATTTATATTTCTCTACCTCGAAAAAATATTATTGAAGTATTTCAGTTCAATAAAAATAATATTAAAAAAATTCAACAAATAGATATTAAAAGTGAAATACAACCATTAAAAATTTTTTATGAAAAAAAAATTATATATGCAGGTGTCAGAGATATTCCTAGAATTATTACATATAAAATACAAAAAGATGGGTTATTAAAAAAAATAAATGAAACAAAAACATTTGGAAATCCTAACCATATTTCATTAGATTCTTCTAAAAAATATTTATTTAACAGTTCATATAGTGGAAATTGTCTTACCTATCATAAATTAAATGATAAAGGAATCCCACAAGAAAAATATATAATTAAAAAAAATATTTTAGGTTGTCATTCTTCTATTTTTCATGAAAAATACAAAATTTTATTTTTTACATCTTTGAAATCAGATAAAGTATTTTTTGAAAAAATAAAAAATTTTCATAATCATAAAGAAAAAAAATACTATTTAAAATCTAAAAAAAATAGTGGTCCTAGACATTTAGACATTCATCCGAACAAAAAATATTTATATGTCTTACACGAACTCAATAATACTATTGAAGTATGGGATATAAAAAAAATATTATATGAAAAAAATTTTAATTCAATACAAACAATTGATATTTTACCAAAATCTTTGAAAAAAAATTGGGCTGCTGATATTCATATCTCTCCATGTGGAAACTTTTTATATACTTGTGAAAGAACATCAAATTCTATTTCTGTATTTGTAATCAATAAAAAAACGGGAATTTTACAATTAATTAAAATATATAATACTGAAATTCAACCAAGAAGTTTTAATATTGATCAAAAAGGAAAATATTTAATTATCTCTGGTCAAAAATCACATTCAATTTCTATTTATAGAATTAACAAAAATTGTGGATCTTTAAAAAAAATCAAAAAAATAAAAACTAATAAAGAACCTTTATGGATTGAAACATTTTTATTATATTAAAAAATTACTTATTTAAAAAATTTATTACATAATTTCTTAAAAAGAATTAAGAATTAAATTTATTTTTTTAAATATTTATGAATAATAAAAAATATTAAAAAAAATCTTTATTAAAATACGCATTTAATAAATTAATTTTATTAAATCTATTAAAAATTTAAAAATTTTTTCTAAATTAAGGAAACATTTAACTTTTATATAGATAATTAAAAAATTACATTTAATTAAAATTATTTTCATTTTTAAAAAAATATTTTTATTTTTAATTAAAATAAAAAATTTATACAATATAAATGTATAAAAATATTAAAATTTCCAAATTCTAATTTTTTCAAATTTTTATAAAATATTATTTTCGTAGGAAAGTATATGAAAAAACATTGGACTTTAAAAGAAACAAAAAAATTATTTAATAAACCATTCTTTGACTTAATTTATCAAGCTCAAACTGTACATAGAAAAAATTTTGACCCAAATGAAATACAAATTAGTACATTACTTTCTATTAAAACAGGAGCATGCCCAGAAGATTGTAAATATTGTCCTCAAAGTGCAAGGTATAAAACTAATTTAAAAAAAGAACCATTATTAAAAGAAGAAGAAATTCTCAAAGCAGCACAAAAAGCAAAGAAATCTGGAGCAAATCGTTTTTGCATGGGAGCTGCATGGAAAAATCCTAAAGATAAAAATATTCCTTACTTACAAAAAATAATTAAAAAAGTAAAAAAAATGGGATTAGAAACGTGTATGACATTAGGTGAACTAACGCAAAAACAAGCTAATCAATTATACGAAGCTGGATTAAATTTTTATAATCATAATATTGATACTTCAGAAAATTTTTATTCTAAAATTATTTCTACAAGAACATATCAAAGTAGATTAAAAACATTAAAAAGAATTCGTAAATCAGGTATGAAAATTTGCTCTGGAGGTATTATTGGATTAGGTGAGAAAAAAAAAGATAGATTAGAATTCTTAATTGAATTAGCGAATTTATCTCAACCTCCAGAAAGTATACCAATAAATTTATTAGTAAAAGTTCCTGGAACTCCATTAGAAAATAATAAGAAAGTAAATAAATTTGATTTTATAAAAATAATTTCTTTAACGAGAATTATGATTCCAAAATCTTATATTAGACTTTCAGCAGGACGAGAAAAAATGGATTTTCAAACACAAGCTATGTGTTTCATGGCTGGAGCAAATTCAATTTTTTACGGATGTAAACTACTGACTACAAAAAATCAAAGTGAAAAAAAAGATATTAAATTATTTAAAATGCTAAATTTAAAAAAACAAAAAAAAAGCTATCATACAAATGAAAAATTATTTTTAAATAAAAATTTTTCTCAAAAAAAATTATTTTATGATGCATCTAAATAATTTTTAAAAAAAAATAATTTCATATGAAAATTTTAAAAAATATACAAATATTTATATTATGATTGAAATAAAGATCATGTTAAACTTAATAAAAATATATTTTTTAAATCAAATATTAAATTAAGTTTAACAAAAAAAATCAAAAAAAAAAAAAAAAAAAAAAAAGAAAGAAAGAAAAAAATTCAAAAAAAATTCTCACGATTGATTCTATAGTAAAAAATTTTTAAAATTAAAAATTAAATAAATTTTTATTTATAAAATTTTTATAAATCAGTATAAATAGGATATAAATCACACATTTTAAGAACTTCTTTTTTAATTTTTATACTTTTTTTATAATCTTTAAAATTATTTAATAATATAGTAATCCAATAAGCAATTTTCTCACATTCCTTTTCTTTTAATCCACGACGTGTAACAGCAGGAGTTCCTATTCTAATTCCTGAAGTTACAAAGGGATTTTGTAGATCTTTAGGAATAGAGTTTTTATTTACTACAAGATTCGATAAACCTAAAAATTTTTCCGCTTCTTTTCCTGTTATTCCTTTATTTGTTAAATTTAATACAAATAAATGATTATATGTATTATTAGAAATTATTTTAAAATTTTTTTTTAAAAAATATTGTGACATAACTTTTGCATTTATTAATATTTGTTTTTGATATTTTATAAAGCTTTTCTTCATAGCTTCTTTAAAAGCGATTGCTTTTCCTGCGATTACATGCATTAAAGGTCCACCCTGTGACCCAGGAAAAACGGATTTATTTAACTTATCATATAAAATTTTATCACCTTCATTAGATAAAATTAATCCTCCTCTCGGACCAGATAAAGTTTTATGCGTTGTTGTTGTTACAACATGTGCATAATTTATTGGGCTTGGATATAAACCAGATACAATTAATCCTGCTACATGAGAAATATCAGCTATTAAATACGCACCAATCTCATCAGATATTTCTCTTAATTTTTTCCAATTACATATTCCAGAATAAGAAGAAAACCCACTTATTATCATTTTAGGATGATGTTTTCTTGCTAAATCACGCAACTTTGAATAATCAATTTCTTCGTTTCTATTTAATTTATATGAAAAAGATTTATATAATTTTCCTGAAAAATTTATTAATGATCCATGAGTTAAATGACCTCCATCAGATAAATTCATTCCTAATATTTTATCTCGAGGATCTAATAATGCATTGTAAACAGCAAAATTTGCTTGTGAACCAGAATGTGGTTGCACATTAGCATATTCAGATTTAAATAAATCTTTTGCTCTATTAATAGCTATATTTTCTATAATATCTACATATTTACATCCTCCATAATATCTCTTATTTGGATAACCTTCAGCATACTTATTTGTTAAAATAGATCCTTGCGCTTTCATTACTTCATAACTAGCATAATTTTCTGAAGCTATTAAAGTTAAACTATTGTTTTGTCTCTTTCTTTCTTTATGAAGAATTTTCCATATTTTGTCATTTTTATCATATTTTTGTTTGATTAACATAAATATCCTTATAATGCATAATTAAATTAGTAAAATTAAAAATTTGTTAAATAAAAATTTATTTTTTAAAAGAAACTTTTTAAAAAAAATATAATATCTTTCATTGGAATAATTTTTGAATATTTTTTATCAAAATATTTTATTTCAATCATATTTTTTTCAAATAATACATCATTAATAAGAAGAATTATTTTTGGTTTAAATTTTCTTGCTCTGATGATTTTTTTGTTTACTGAACCAATATTCAAATCTTCAACTATACTTAATTGAAAAAAATTTTTCCTAATTTTTTCTATATATTGAATAAATTTCACGTTTTCTTCTAAAATTGTTGATATGATATATATGTCAGTAATAATTTCTCGAGAAATATTTTTTTTTGCATTAATAATTGCAATTAATCTTTCCATTCCGATTGCACATCCTAAAGCGGGAGTCTTAGGACCACCTAAAATTTGGATTAATTTATCATATCTTCCTCCAGCACAAATTGTATTTTGAGATCCTAATTTAGGAATTTTTGTTTTCCATTCAAAAACTATATCATTATAATAATCTAACCCTCTAATAAGATTTTTATTTATTTTGAAAGAAATACCAATTTTTTTCATAGAATTACAAACGAAATTAAAATTATTAATTGAATTTTCATCAAGATAATCTAACAAAACAGGCGCATTTTTTAAAATATTTTGTGTATTTTTGTTTTTACTATCTAATATTCTTAAAGGGTTTTTATATAATCTGTTTTGAGAATCTAAATCTAAAAATTTTTTTTTTGATATCAAATAATTAATTAAATCGTCTTTATATCTTTCTCTAGCTGTAATCGTTCCAATAGAATTTATTTCTAAATAAATATTATTACTAATTTTTAAAATTTTCCAAATACGATTTAATAATAAAATTAATTCTAATTCTATTTTCGGATTACTTAACCCATATATTTCACAACCAAATTGATAAAATTGTCTATATCTTCCTTTCTGAGGTTTTTCATATCTAAACATGGGTCCGAAATACCAAAAACGTTGTTTAATATTTTTTAAAAGATTATTTTCTAAAATAGCTCGTACACAACAAGTAGTAGATTCTGGACGCAATGTCAGACTTTTTTTATTACGATCGTTAAAAGTATACATCTCTTTTTCTATAATATCAGTTATTTCTCCAATTGATCTTGTAAACAATTTCGTCTTTTCTAATATTGGTAATCGAATTTCACAATATCCATAATTTTTAAAAATTTTTTTTAATACAGATTCAGTAGTATTCCAAACATTTAATTCTTCTGGAAGATAATCATGCATACCTTTGACAGACTGTATTCTTTTAATAATCATATTATCTCTTTAAAAAATATTTTAAAACTTTATTAAGTATCAATTTTTTTATTATTGAATAGTATTATATACTAAGAAAATTATATAAAATAAAGAATTCTTTTTTTTAAAATTGCTTTTTCCAATAAAAAATATTTATAATTCTACTGATAAGAAAAATTTAAAATTTGATGTTTAATAATGATAAATTCTAAAATACAGGAAAACAAATGTATCCTATTTTAAATATTGCTATACAAGCAGCTCGTCAAGGAGGAAATCAAATTACTCAATCGTATGATAAAAAAATATTTGACTATTATGAAAATAAAAATTTTTTAAATAAAAAAATTAATATAGCTAATAATTCTATTATAGAATTAATAAAAAAATTTTACCCTCAACATCATATTCTCACTTATAAAAAAAATTTAGAATTCAAAAAATTTATTCATCCTACTTGGATTATTAACGTTCTTCATGGAAAAAAAAATTTTACAAAAAGATATCCAATTTTTTGTATTTCTATTGTCATTTTTATAAAAAATAAAATAAGTTTTTCAGTTATATATGATCCATTAAAAAACGAAATTTTTACTGCAGTGCGAGGAAATGGAGCTCAAGTGAATGGATATAGAATGCGATGCTCTAAACAAAACTCTTTAAAAAATAGTTTTTTATCATTAAAAATAAAAAATATTTTTAATAAAAAAAATAAAATGTATTTAAATATTTTAAAAGAATTTTTTTCTCATGGAGTGATTTTAAGAAATAGTAGTGTTTTAGCATTAGATTTAGCATATTTAGCGGATGGAAGGATAGATTTTATATTAGAAAAAAATTTTAAAATAAATAATTACTATTCGGGAATTTTGCAAATAAAAGAATCAGGAGGAATTATTAGTGATTATCACGGAGGATATAATTATAACAATAATATTACAATTATTGCTAATAATGTAAAATTTATTAAATTAATCATTTCAAAAATTAAATTAATACGATAATTTAATCATTTATTCAAATAAAATAATACACAAAAAAATTAAATAATAAAAAATTTTCATAATATCAAAAAATTAATATATAGAAAATTTTATTTGTTATAAAATTTTTTATTAAAAATAAAAAAAATATTTTTTATCAAAAAAATGATCTTAATATATAGAAATATTTTATATGTTATTATAGATAATAAAATATAAAAAATTATGTATTAGTTTTCTTGAAATATATAAAATTTTTAATAATGAATTTCTAAAAATATCTAAAATATTAATAAATATGAAAACAATTATTCAAAAATTATATAAAAAAAAAAATCTTCAAATAAGTGAAATGTATAAGATCATATCTTATATTGGAAAAAAAAAAATCAGTAATATAGAAATATCTAGTATTATTACTGCAATTAAAATAAAAGGTTTAACAAAAGAAGAAATTTTAGGAACTATAAAAGCATGTCTAAAAATGATAAATAAATTCCACGTGCTTAAGAAAGAATTATACGCAGATATAGTTGGAACAGGAGGAGATTATAATCAAGGAATAAATATTTCGACTTCAAGCGCTTTAGTAGCATCTTTATTAGGATTTAAAATTATTAAACACTGCAATGAAAGCGTTACTAGTATTTCTGGATCTTCTAATATTTTAGAAATGTTTAATATTAATTCAAAAATGTCAAAAAAGTTATCTCAAAAAATATTAGAAAAATTTAATATTTGTTTTTTACACGCACAAAAATATAATCCTGTATATAAAAATGTTAAAAAAGTTAGATCACAATTAAAAACAAGAACTTTTTTTAATCTAACAGGCCCTCTTTTAAACCCGTCTCAACCAAAATTAAGCGTTATTGGAGTTTACAGTAAAAAAAAAATGATACTGTTATCTAATACTATTCGTTCATTAAATTATAAAAATGTTTTAGTAATTAATAGTGATCATACAGATGAAGCTACACTACACGATATTACGTATGTTACACAAATTCGGAAAAAAAAAGCTCAATCGTATATATTAACTCCTGAAGATTTTGGAATAAAATGGAAAAAAAAAAATATTCTAAAAAAACAATCTTTAAATAAAAATTTTTTAACTTTAAAAAAAATATTTAAAGGGAAAGGGACAACTGAACAAAATGAAATAATCGCAATAAATACAGCACTTTTATTATTTATTTTCGGAAAAAAAAATTTAAAAAAAAATACTCAAAATAGTTTAGATATCATTAAAAGTGGTAAAATATATAAATTAATTAAAAAAATTTCTAAAATAGGAAGTTTATGCAAAAAACAATCTTAAAAGAAATTTTATGTAAAAAAAAACAATGGATTGATAATAAAAAAATACATATTCCAATAAAACATATAAAAAAAAATATTTCAATTAAAACAAGAAATTTTATTCATTGTTTAAAAAAAAAAACACCTGCATTCATTTTAGAATGTAAAAAATCTTCTCCTTCATTAGGAATAATTAATAAAAAATTTGATTTAAAAAGAATTGCTAAAGTTTATAAAAAATACTCCTCTGTAATTTCAGTTGTTACAGAAGAAAATTATTTTCATGGAAATATAAAAAACATCTCTATCATTAGAAATGATGTTAAACAACCAATTTTATGTAAAGATTTTATTTTTGATCCGTATCAAATATATTTATCTAGATATTATCAAGCAGATGCTGTTTTATTAATACTTTCTATTCTTAACGATAGTCAATATATATATTTATCGAATTTATCAAAAAAATTAAATCTAGGTATTTTAACTGAAATAAGTAATTTAAAAGAACTAAAAAGAGCTTTAAAACTTAATGCTCAAGTAATTGGAATTAATAATAGAAATTTAAAAGATTTCTCTATTAACATTAATCAAACTAAAAATTTATCTCCTTTTATTAAAAATAAAAGCATTATTATTAGTGAATCTGGAATTTCTAAAAATTCACATATAAAAAAGTTGAGTTCTTTTGTTAATGGTTTTTTAATTGGTTCCAGTTTAATGAAAGCAAAAAATTTAGAACTTGCCACTAAAAAAATAATTTTTGGTCATAATAAAATTTGTGGATTAACTCGATACAAAGATGCTGAATATGCAAAAAAATACGGTGCAACTTATGGAGGATTAATTTTTTGTAAAAATTCTCCTCGGAAAATTAATAAAGAAATATCTAATACAATTATAAAAATAAAAGATTTTTTATTTGTTGGTGTATTTCAAAATCAAAAAATTGATTATCTCTTAGAAAAAATATTTTCATTAAATTTAAAAATTATTCAATTACATGGAGAAGAAGATATAGAATATATAAAATTATTAAAAAAAAATGTTGGAAAAAAAATAAAAATTTGGAAATCTATTAATGTAAAAAATAATAAATACTTCTATCAGAAAAATAAAGAAATTAATAAATACTTATTTGATAATCATATTCCAGGAAGTGGAAAATCTTTTGATTGGAATATATTAAGAAAAGAAAATAAAAAAAAAATTATTTTATCTGGAGGTTTAAATATAAAAAATTGTAAAAAAGCTTCTCATATAGGTTGTTTTGGATTAGACTTTAATTCTGGAGTAGAAAAAAAAATTGGTATTAAAGATAAAAGAAAAATAAAAAAAATTTTCTGTATTCTTCGTAATTTTGAAAAAAATAAAATATGACTAAATTAAATAAATATTTTGGAGAGTTTGGAGGAAGATACGTTCCAGAAATTCTTATTCCAGCTTTAAATCAACTAGAAAATTCTTTTTTAAAAGTTAAAAATAATAAAAATTTTAGATTAACTTTAAAAAATTTATTACAAGATTTTGCAGGAAGACCAACTCCACTTACTTTATGTAACAATATTACAAAAAATACACAAACTAAAATATATCTTAAAAGAGAAGATTTACTTCACGGTGGTGCACATAAAACGAATCAAGTATTAGGTCAAGCTTTATTAGCATTAAGTATGAAGAAAAAAAAAATTATTGCTGAAACAGGAGCCGGACAACACGGAGTAGCTTCGGCAATTATATGCGCAAGATTAAATTTAAAATGCAAAATATATATGGGAATAAAAGATGTTGAAAGACAATCTTTAAACGTACAAAGAATGGAATTAATGGGAGCAAAAGTTGTTCCTGTATATTCTGGAAGTGGAACATTAAAAGACGCTTGTAATGAAGCTATGAGAGATTGGTCAAAAAATTATGAAAATTCACATTATATGCTTGGAACAGTAACAGGTCCACATCCATATCCAACAATTGTAAAATATTTTCAGAAAATTATTGGAAAAGAAACATTAAAACAAATTTTAGTAAAAGAAAATAAAATGCCTGATTCTATCATAGCTTGTGTTGGAGGTGGATCAAATGCAATTGGAATGTTTTCTCCCTTTATAAAATATAAATCCGTATCATTAATAGGAGTAGAAGCAGGAGGAAAAGGAATACACACAAAAAAACATAGTGCAGCTTTAAAGAAAGGAAAAACAGGAATATCATTTGGAATGAAATCTTTAATTTTGCAATCTAAAGAAGGGCAAATCAAAGAATCTTGGTCCATTTCTTCTGGTTTAGATTTTCCATCAGTCGGTCCAGAACATGTTTTTCTGAAGGAAAAAAAAATAGCAAAATATGTTTCTATTACTGATGAAGAAGCTGTTCATGCATTTAGAACATTATCAAAAAAAGAAGGTATTATACCTGCATTAGAATCGTCTCATGCATTAGCATATGCTATAAAACTAATGAAAAAAGATCATGTAAAAAAACAAATTTTAATTGTAAATTTATCAGGAAGAGGTGATAAAGATTTAAAAACAATAAAAAACTTTGAGAATAAGAAAAAAAATGAACAAAATGAGACGTATAGAAAAAATAAATAGATATCAAAATATGTTTAAAAAAAATATTTCTTTGAAAAAAGGATGTTTTGTTCCTTTTTTAATATTAGGATATCCGACATTAAAAAAATCTATGGAAATTATTCAAAATACTATTTTACATGGAGCAGATGCATTAGAAATAAGCATACCATTTTCAGATCCTATAGCTGATGGACCAATTATACAAAAAGCTAATTTTAGAGCTTTACAAAATAATATCACAATAAAAAACTATTTCCATTGTATAAAAAAAATAAGAGAACAAAATACACATCTTCCTATCGGTTTATTGATCTATGCAAATTTAATATTACGCATGGGAATTAAAAAATTTTATTCTCGTTGTTTATATACAAAAATAGATTCTATTTTAATACCAGATTTACCTATAGAAGAATCAAATGAATTTAGAAAGTATGGAGATAAATATAAAATATCTTCAATATATATTTGCCCTCCAAATGCGAATACTCAATTAATTAAAAAAATTTCGAAATATAGTATAGATTATGTATATTTAGTTTCTAGAACAGGAGTTACTGGAATAAATAAGAATAAACAAAAATTAAATAAAAAAATTATCTCTAAATTAAAAAAATATAATTCATCTCCTATTCTAAACGGTTTTGGAATTACTCATAATACTAATATAAAAAAAATATTAAAATTAGGAATTTCAGGAATTATTTGTGGATCAGAAATAATTTCTATAATAAATAAATATTTAACAAATAATCAAAAAATGTTTACTAAAATTAAAGAACTATGTAAAAATTTTAAAAAAAAACTCATTTTATAAGTTATTTATTTTATGCAAAAATCTTTAAAATAATTTATAAAAAAAAATAAATTGTTTACTTTTTAAAAACAAAAAAAAAAAAAAAAAATGTCTTATTCTAAAAAAATATCCAAAAACTTAATCAACATGCGTAAAATAATTTTTCACATGGCAATAAGGTTATTTCTAAATTATTTACCTACATTATCTCTATGTACTGTATATCAAGGATATAATCTGATTTTCTCTATGAAAATTTTTATTATTATGTTAATAATTTCTTTTATTATAAAGATCATTTTATATAAAGACTCATATTTAACACATACTATTAATTTTATAATTTTAATGACATTAAGTTTTTTAACATTAATTTTTAAAAAAAAAAGTTTTTTACAACTACAAAATACTATTTTTTATGGAGTTTTCTCAATATTAGCAATATTTAGTCAAATTTTTATGAAAAAAACTATGATACAAACTTTTGGTGAAAAAAAAATTGATATTCCAAAAAAACATTGGAAAATAATGAATATTATCTGGTCTGTATTTTTTATTATTTCAAGTATTATAAATTATTATCTAATATGCAAAATACATAATAAGATATGGAACAAATATAAAATTTTTGCTTTCCCAATTGTTTGCATTATTTTTTTTCTATTGACACTGATATACATCTTTTTTATAAAAAAAAAAAAAAATGATAAATGTAATTCTCAAGGAAAAGATTAAGTTGAATATAAAAAACATAAATATTAAAAAAAAAAAAAACATGTTATTAAAAACATTAGCTATGCCCAATAATACTAATGCAAATGGAGATGTTTTTGGAGGATGGATTATGTCACAAATGGATATAGGAGGAGCTATTTTAGCAAAACAAATATCATTAGGCAGAGTCGTCACTGTGCAAGCTAAAAAAATTAATTTTATACATCCTATATCTATAGGAGATATAATAAATTGTTATGGAAAATGTATAAAAATAGGAACTAGTTCCATAAGGATAAAAATAGAAATTTGGGTAAAAAGATTATATTCAAAACCAGTAAAAGAAAAATATTTATCTACTTATGGTACTTTTATATATGTTGCTATAGATAAATCAGGAAAACCAAGAAAGTTTAATAAGAAAAAATTTATATAATACAAAAAATAAACTATTTTATTTTTAATAAAAATTTTAAATTTCTTAAAAAATTATTTTATTATTTGTATTTTAAATATGTTATATTTAAAAAAAACATTTAAAAATAATTTCAATATATAAAATTTTTTTAAAAAAATCAACATTATTAAGCGAATTTTATGAAAACAATATCGAAAACATTAACAAACTTTTTTTTATTAATTATTACGTGTATAAGATACATAAAAAATATCTTTGTAAACATTTTTTTAGCAATTTTATTTTTAATAAGTATTTTTGTTGTAGTGCACCGTTTTTATTTCATTAAACCGAATTATTTAACTTCCCCTGGAATATTAAGAATTGATCTTCATGGTAAATTAAAAGAAGATTACTATCATATTTCTAAATATCATATATTATCATCATCACATAAAAAAAATCATACTTCTGATGAACTCGATCCAAATTCTGTATTTGTTTTAGTCGATAAAATGAAGAATGCTATTTTAGATCCAAATGTCAAAGGAGTATTATTAGATTTAAAGGATTTTCAAGGAGGAAGTTTTGCATCTCTATCTTATTTCGGAAAATATTTACAAAAAATACATGAGGCAAAAAAACCAATTTATGTTGAAGCAGCATCATATAATCAAGCACAATACTATCTAGCTAGTTTTGCAGATTCAATATTTTTAGAAAATCACGGAAGTGTTGATTTAGAGGGAATATCTCATAAAAAATTTTTTTTGAAAAATTTTCTAAAATTATTCGAAATTCATGTTCATGTCTTTAAAGAAGGGAAATATAAATCTGCTCCAGACGTTTTATCCGAAGATAAAACTCCTGAAGATGTAAAAAAATTTGAACTTAAATATATAAACAGTCTATGGAATAATTATACTTTAGACATTTCTAAAAATAGAAATATTTCACAAAAATTAATTTTTGATTATTTTTTAAACCAAAATTATAAGAAAAAAATATTAGAAGAAGATTTAGCACAATTTGCTTGCTCATGTGGTTTAGTAGATTTTGTTATTACAAAAAAAACAGCTGAACAAATAATCCATAAAAAATTTTCTAAATTCATTAAAAATGAAAATTATCCATCCATAAGTATATATCAATATAATAAAAAGATTATTGAAGAACAAAATAAAGATTCAGATAAAACTATAGCGGTAATTGTAAATAACGGAACGCTCATCAGCGACCAGCGTGAAAAAAATAGAATTAATATCGATAAAACAATTGAAGAAATAGAATTTGCAAAAAATAATAATGATATTAAAGCTTTAATTTTATATATAAATAGTCCTGGAGGCGGAGTATATGAATCAGAAAAAATAAGAAAAGAAATAAATAATTTTAAAAATACTTCTAAAAAACCAGTAATAATATTAATGGGAGGAGTTGCTGCTTCTGGAGGATATTGGATTTCAACAGCTGGAGATTACATTATTGCTGATCAGTCAACGATTACTGGATCGATTGGAGTCTTTAAAATAATTTGTACATTTGAAAAATGTTTAAAAAAACTTGGAATAAACTATGATGGTGTTGAAATTCCAAATATACCTAATAAAATAGATCCTACAAAAGAATTATCACCAGAAGCTAAAAAATTAATACAACAAAGTATTGAAAAAAATTATCAAAAATTTTTAAAAATAGTATCTGAATCTAGACATTTAACTATCAAACAAGTTGAAAAAATTGCTCAAGGTAAAGTATGGACAGGAACACAAGCAAAAGATAATGGATTAGTAGATGAAATTGGAGACTTAGATCATGCTATTGACAAAGCAAAAAATATGATACAAACGAAGTCTGCTCACATAATTTTTCTAAATACACAACAAAACAATACAAATATTTCTGATGCACATGCTATATCTAACGAGTATATAAAAAAATTTATTATCAATATAATGAAAACATATTTATCAAAAGATATATTCAACCAAATAAAATTTGATGAAAAATACACAGATATAATTTATATTATCAATCATCCAGAACGAAGATTCATATATTTCGAAAAATAAAATTCTGTAAAAAATTTAATTGCTCACAAATGAAAAAATTTCTTTTTATAAAAAAATTTATTATTGTGAGTAATATAATTTTTATTTCATAATTAATGAATTAATTTTTTTTAAAACTTGTAGAGGATTTTTAGAACAAGTAATAATTCTTCCTAATACAATATAATTTATTTTATAAGTTATTGCTTGTTCAGGAGTAATAACATTTTTTTGATCATTTAATGAACTTTCTTCTAGACGAATACCAGGAGTAATAATTTTATAATTTTTCTTTAAAGAGTTTTTAATATATTTTACGGAATTTCCTGGACATACGATTCCATCTAAACCTACTTTTTGTGATAATTTTAATAATAATAAAACTTGTTTATTAATTGCATTAAAAATCCCTAATTCTTGCATATCAAATTCTGATAAACTGCTTAAAACAGTTATAGCAACAAGTAAAGGAGGTTTTTTTTGAAAATAAGAAACAGCAGATTTCGCAAATTCCATCATTTTTTTTCCTCCCAAAGCATGTACGCTAATCATCCATAAATTTAGTTTAGAAAGTGAAATAATTGCTTTAAAAACAGTATTTGGAATATCATGTAATTTTAAATCTAAAAAAACCTTAAATCCTAAATTAATAATTTTTTTTACAAAATCTATTCCTAATAAAAAAAACATCTCTTTCCCAATCTTAATTTTATAAATTTGTGGATCTAATATCTTAATGAGATTTAAAGCTTTTTTTTCATTTGAATAATCTAAAGCAATAATAATTTTTGTAAAAACTTTTTTTTTAATATTTTTATATAACAATTTAAAACCTCTTTAGAAAAAACTTTGATATGAAAATTATAAACTATTTTTTATATATTGATTTTTCGCATGATATGAAGATCTTACTAAAGGACCGCAAAACACATATTTAAAACCTATAGAAAAAGCTTTTCTTTTTATTTGATCAAATTCTAAAAAATTGACATATCTTTGAACAGGAAAATGATTTTTACTCGGTTGAAGATATTGACCAATAGTTAACATAGATACACCATTATCATAAAGGTCTTGCATAACTTGAAAAATTTCTTTATTAGTTTCTCCTAAACCTACCATTAATCCTGATTTTGTTGGAATTTCTGGAAATTTTTTATTAAAATTATATAATAGTTTTAAAGAATTTAAATAATTTGCTCCTGGACGAATACGATTATACAATCTGGGTACATTTTCTAAATTATGATTAAAAACATCTGGTAAACTTTTTCCTATAATTTCTAAAGCAATATTTATTTTTCTACGAAAATCTGGAACTAATATTTCAATTTTAATATTTTTTATCTGTCTTATTTTTCTAATACATTTTAAAAATTGAATAGATCCTCCATCTTTTAAATCATCACGATTAACAGATGTTATAACAACATATTTTAAATTCATATATGAAATAACACGAGCTAATCTACGGGGTTCATCCTTATCAATATTTAAAGGTCTTCCTTTATTAACTGCGCAAAAAGGACATTTTCTTGTACAAATAGATCCTAAAATCATGAAAGTAGCAGTTTTATTATTGAAACACTCGGTTAAATTGGGACATTGAGCTTCTTGACAAACAGTATTTAAAGAATATTTATTCAAAATTTTTTTAATATTCTTAATCTGAGAAGAATCAGAAGGAAATTTTATTTTTATCCAATTTGGTTTATTTAACATATATAAAATCTCAAATTAATATCAAAATCATGATAAAAAATTATTTTATTTAAACATTTGCATAAATATTTCTGTAAAATATATTATCTTTAAAAGATATTATATATTTTATGAAGAAAATTATATGAAGATTTATAAATTGCTTGATATTTAAACACGCTCAAAAAAATTTTAATAAATTTTTTTCGGAAAATATCTATTGTTATGTGTGGATTTATATCGCATAAATTAATCATTTGTATAAATTTATTTCCACAAGGTTGTATATATTTATAATAATCTAAATTGGTATTAATATTACATGAAATTCCGTGTAAAGAACAACTATTTTTAATACGCAAACCAATAGAACAAAATTTTTTTTTATTAATATAAACTCCAGGAAATTTTGGAATATTATAGGAAAAAATAGAAAATTCTTTTAATGTTTTAATAACTACTTGTTCAATAAGAAAAATAAAATTTCTAATTTTTATTTTATTTAATCTAAAATTAATTAAAATATATATTAATTGTTGACCTGGTCCATGATATGTAATTTTTCCTCCTCGATCACATTGAACAATTGGTATATTAAAATATTCTTTAATAATATTTTCATTATTTTCAGATAATCCTTTAGTAAAAATAGAATTATGTTCAGTAAACCATAATTCATCTGGTGTTTTTTTAGAACGAGATTCTGTAAAAATATGCATAGCACTAGAAATTAAATTCCATTCAGTTCTTCCAAAATTACGTATATAAATTTTTTTCATAAATTATTTTATTTTTTTATTTTTTTTATTCCGTATTTTAATAAATAGTAAAAAATTATTAAATATTTAAATAAAGTAGATATATATATCTAAAACAATCTTTTTCATACTACAGCTTTTATACCGGATGTGATAAATTCTATTCCTAATCCTAATAATAAAATACCCATAATTTTTGTAATAATTTTAATTCCAAGATTACCTAAAATTTTTATAAAACAAGGAGATAATTTAAAAATAATATAACACAATGCAAAAAACATGCAAATAACTAAAATACATAAAAAAGTATTTATAAAATGTGTATTTTTAGTTCCCCATAATATTGTTGAACTAATTGTACCTGGACCAGCTATTAATGGTATAGATAAAGGTATAATAGCAATATCTGAAGAAATTTTTTTTTGTTTTTTTTTATTTTTGTTAAAAAAATTTTTATTATGAATCATCGAAATTGCAATTATAAGAATAAGAATACCTCCAGATATTCTAAACGATTCTAAAGAAATTCCAAAAAAATTTAATATAAATTTTCCTAAAAGCAAAGAAATACATAAAATAATACATGCAGAAAGATTTGCTGTAAAATTAATTTTCTGACGTTCAGAATCAGAAAAACGATTTGTCATACTTGTAAAAATAGGTATCATACCTATAGGGTTAACTAAAATAAATAAATTAAAAAAAAATTTAATATAAATTAAAAAATCACAATGTAATGTATTCACATATTTTCCTCATAAAATAAAAAATTTTTCATAAATAAAATAAAAATTCAATCACAGAATTATTATAAAAAATTTATTTTAAGTTTAAAACAAAAAATATTTCAAATATTTTACATCAAGAAAAATATTATCTTTTTTTATATAATTATTTTAGCAATAATACTTTTTTTATCCATTCTAACTTCCGTTAACTGAACTTTCAAAATATCTGTAATTTTATAAAAAACTTTTCCTTTAATATAAATTATTCCTTTATCTATGTTTAAATCTATTACAGAACGATTGCAATAAATAAATGATTTAGGAACAAATATATTTGCTCCATTTTTTAAGATTTTAGCTCTAATACCTCCTCGACAAATATCAATAATTTCTGCATCAAATATTTCTTTATACGAATTATTTTTTTGAAAATATTGAATATATAGAAAATCTTCAATATCACGTTCTGATAATCTATGTTTTCTCTTTTGATCAGATATTTTTTGTAAAATACTATTTTTTAAAAGTACAGGATTTTTATTTAAAATTATAGATTTTAAAAATCTATGATTGATAATATCTCCATATTTTCGAATAGGCGAAGTCCATGTTGCATATTTTTTCAAACCAAGAGCAAAATGCGGATTTGGAAGAAAACTAATTTCACTAAAAGATTGAAATTTTTTTATTTGACTATTTAAATATTTATATTTTTTCTTTTTTAATATTCTATATAATTTACAAAAACCTTTTAAAGTTAATAATTCTTTTGGCGTGATAAAGATATTATTTTTTTTTAATAAAAGAGAAATATTTTTTGCGCTTGAGATATCAAAACCAGAGTGATTATTATATAATCCAAAACCTTCTTTTTGTGATAAAAATTTTCCAGCAACAAAATTCGCAGATATCATACATTCTTCTACGATTTTATGAGCAATTCTTCTATGATCTATTGAAATTTTTAAAACTTCACACTTTTTAGATAAATGAAATTTATATTCCTTTCTTTCTGGAAAAATTAAAGCATTTTCTTTTCTCCATTTCATCCGAGACAAACATAATTTATGTAATAATAATAACTGTTCTTGAACAGCTATATCATCAGAAATCCAAGATTTCTTTTTTTCTAACCAATCAGAAACATTACTATATGACAATTTCGCTTTAGATTTTATCCAAGCTATAAAAAATTTATTTTTATTTTTAATTCTACCATCTTGAGAAATATAAATTTTACAAGCTAATACAGGACGCTTTTCATTTGGTTGTAATGAACATAAATTTTCAGAAAGAATTCTAGGTAACATCGGAACATTAAATCCAGGTAAATAATTTGTAAAACCTCTTTCAGAAGCAATATTATCGAGTTCACTATTAGTATCTATAAAAGAAGTTGTATCAGATATTGCTACTATTAATTGAAAAGAATTATCTCTTTTTTTTTTAACAAATAAAGCATCATCAATATCTTTTGTATTTTTATTATCAATTGTAATAAAAGATAAATTAGTTAAATCTTGTCTGTGATCAGAACATGAAATAGAAAGATTATCTAAGTTTACTTTTGGTTCTTCTTTTTTTAGATTATATTTGGATAAAGTTACCCACCAACGAGCAAATGGATCTCTTTTTTTTGAAATAAATTTAATTAATTCTGCATGAAAAAAATTATTATCTTTTAACTTATGTTGTGTTAATTTTGCTAAAAACCAATCTCCTGATTCAAAATTTAAAAGATTATCTTTTAAAAAAGTACATGGTATACATTCATGAATCAAAGGATAATCTGGAATAATAAAAAACTTTTTATTTAATATCTGCAATCTCCCAACAAATATAGTTAAAAAAGATTCTAATAGTTTTTCAGGAATGACAATTTCTCTATTTTTAGAAAATCCTATTTTTGCAATTATTTTATCTCCATGTATAACTTTTTTTATTTTTTTAGGAGGAATAAAATAACTTATCTTAGAATCTATTTCTAAAAATCCGAAACCTTTTTCAGATTTTTTAACTACACCTTCTACTCTTTTTGCATGTATTTTAAATTGTTTTTTTAATTTCATTAAAACATTATTTTTTTGAAACATAATTTTTTTACCTAAAACATTATTTTAAAATATTTTTATTAAAAATTTTTATAAAAGATTTACATGATATATTAATATTTTATATATAAAATATATAAAATTAATATACTATTATTTTTATCAAAGAACAAAATTATATTAAATTAATAAAATTAATTAAAATTATTACTGTTATAACTTGAAATATTGTATAAAAGTTTAATATACTCCGATAATATTAAATCCACCGTCGACATATATAACTTGTCCGGTAATTCCAGAAGCTAAATCACTTATTAAAAAAGAAGCTGAATTTCCAATTTCTCGAATAGATATATTTCTCTTGATAGGAGAATTTTTTTCATAAATAGATAAAATTTTTTTAAAATTATCAATTCTATACGAAGAGATAGTTTTAATTGGTCCTGAAGAAATTGCATTCACTCGTATTTTTGGACCTAATGAACACGCCATATATCGTACATTCGCTTCTAATGAAGCTTTTGCTAAAGCCATAAAATTATATCCTGGAATAAACCTTTTTGATCCTAAATAAGATACAGTTAATAAACTCGAATTATCATTTAAACTATTTTTAAAATATTTTGCTAATGCTACAAAACTATATGAACTAATTTCATGAGATGCAATAAAAGCTTTTCGATTGATAAAACGCATATAATTTTTATGAAAATATTTTTTTTTTAAAAAAGCAATAGAATGAACAATACCATCAAATTTTTTCCATTTTTTTTTTAAATTTACAGATAAATTTTTTATTTCAATATCATTTTTAAAATTACATTTAAAAAAAATATTCGAATTAAATTTTTTTGCGATAAATTTAATTTTATTTTCATATTTTTTTTTTTTATATGTGAATGCTAATTTTGCTCCATAAAAATGCATAGATTTTGCAATACCGTATGCAATGGAAAATTTATTATATAGTCCCACTATTAAAATTTTTTTTTGAGATAAAAAACTCATTCTTGAACCTATTGAATTATTTTAAAAAATAATTTACTTTATAAAAATATTTTTTAAAACTAATATTTATATAAATTAATTTTTTTTGCAAGATTAATGGATAAACCAAGATAATTGAAAGGAGTTAAATTATATAATTTATACTTTTCTAAATCGGAAATTTTTAAGTTATCAATAAATTTTTTAAGAATTTTATAATTGACTTTTTTCCCACGAAATAAATTTTTAACTTTTTCATAAGAATTTTTTATACCCATTTTTTTCATAGTTATTTGTATAGGTTCTAATAAAATTTCCCAATTTTTTTTTAAATCTTTTAATAAATTTTTTTTATAAACCTTTATCTTATTTATGCCAATTAAATTAAAATGATAACTAATAATAGAATAAGAAATTATACTTCCTAAATTTCTTAAAACAGTAGAATCACTTAAATCTCTTTGCCAACGTGAAATAGGTAATTTAGAAGAAAAATGTTGTATTAAAGCATTTGAAATTCCTAAATTTCCTTCAGAATTTTCAAAATCAATTGGATTAACTTTATGAGGCATAGTAGAAGAACCAGTTTCTCGAAAATTAATCTTTTGTATAAAATATTTTAAAGAAATATAACCCCAAATGTCTCTATTAAAATCAATTAAAATTGTATTAAATCTAAACATACATAATAGAAATTCTGATATATAATCATGTGGTTCAATTTGAGTAGTATATGGATTCCATGTAATATTTAAAGATTCTACAAAATATCGATTAATTTTTTCCCAATTTAAATCAGGATATGCAAAAACATGTGCATTATAACATCCAACTGCTCCATTAAATTTTCCTAATATTTCTATTTTTTTTAATTGTTCCATTTGTCTTTTTAATCTATAAGAAAAATTAGCAATTTCTTTACCTATAGTAGAAGGTGTAGCAGGTTGTCCATGAGTTCTAGATAAAATAACATTTTTTCTATATTTATAAGCCATATAATCCATTTTTTTAATAATCTTTTTCCAATATATCAAAATATATTTTTCTTTTGCTTTCTTTAACATCAATGCATAAGCAAGATTATTAATATCTTCAGAAGTACATGAAAAATGAATAAACCCTATAATTTTTTTTGAATTTTTTATTTTTTTTATTTTTTTTTCTAAAAATAGAATAATAGCCTTTAAATCGTGATTTGTATATTTTTCGATATTTTTTATTTGATTTGCATCATTTAAATTAAAATTTTTAATAATATTATTTAATATATCATTACTATCATCATCTAATGATATTTCAGGAATTTCTGGAATTTTAGATAAATATTTTAACCAGAAAATTTCGATCATTATTCGATATTTGATAAATCCATATTCACTAAAAATTTGTCTTAAACCCTTAGTAATTTTATTATATCGACCATCTAATGGAGAAATAGATTTTAAATATGAAAATATCATATTTTTCCCTTATTTAAAAATTAAATAATTTTATATTTATTATTTAAAAAAATTTTTAATTGGAATATTTTTTGAAATCACGCCACCTCCCAAACAAATATTATTTAAATAAAAAACTGCAGATTGTCCAGGAGTAACTGAAGAAATATAAGAGTTAAATATTACTTTAAAAACATTTTTATGATTCTTATTTATTACACATAGACATTCTTTTTGTAAATATCTTGTTTTAATCATACATTTTAAAGGAAAAACAATTAATTCTTGATTAATCCAATGTATTTTATGTATATATAAACCTTTAGATAATAAATAAATACTATTTTTTCCTTGCGTGACAATTAATATATTATTTTTTATATCTTTACCTACAACATACCACGGAATATTATAAAATCTTTTTAGTCCACCGATATTTAATCCTCTTCTTTGACCTAAAGTATAATGAAATAAACCAGAATGCTGTCCAACAATTTTCTTTCTAACAGTCATAATTAACCCAGGACAAACAGTCAAATAATTATCTAAAAATTTTTTATAAAATTTTGGTTGTATAAAACATATTCCAGTAGAATCTTTTTTTTTATAAACAGATAATTTTAATTTTTTAGCTATTTTTCTTACTTTGTTCTTTTTTAAATACCCTAAAGGAAATAAAATTTTTTTTAATTGATCTTGCGTTAAAGTATATAAAAAATAACTTTGATCTTTTGTTTTATCGATTCCTTTTAATAAATAAAACATTTTATTTTTAAAATAATTTATAGCATAATGACCAGTAGATATATAATCAGCTTTTAAATATTCTATAGAAAATTTTAAAAAATAATGAAATTTTATCTCTTTATTACATAATATATCAGGATTTGGAGTTCTTCCTTTTTGATGTTCAGATAAAAATTTTTGAAAAACATTATTCCAATACTCTAATGAAAAATTTACTGTATGAAGGTAAATATTTAATGTTTTACAAACATTTTTTGCATCTTCTAAATCTTTTTTAGAATGACAATATTCTGAATCATCATCTTCTTCCCAATTTTTCATAAAAACACCTTCCACATGATATTTTTTTTTTAATAAAAAAGCAGAAACAGATGAATCAACTCCTCCAGACATAGCAACAATAACTTTTTTTTTAAACAAAATATTTTCCTTTATATTCTAAAAATCTATACCTTACTTTTTTTATTATAATGAATTATGATATAGTTAATAATTTAAATTTAAAATACAAAAAACAAAAATATATAAGAATTATTATAATATAAGTTAATATATAAATTATCAAAATATTCAATATAAATTAAAAAAAATTTTCCAACATATGAATTTTCAAAACATCTAAAAAAATCATTTATAATCTTTAATTGTAACTTTCATGGTATTAAAATTTAATGAAAAAGATAAGAAATTTTTCTATTATTGCGCATATAGATCATGGAAAATCTACTCTTGCTGATAGATTAATTCAAATATGTGGGAATCTAACCGAAAGAGAAATTTCTCCTTGTATGTTAGACACTATGGACATAGAAAAAGAAAGAGGAATTACAATAAAAGCTCAAACAGTAACGATAAATTATACAGCAAAAAATAGAAAAAAATATAATTTAAATTTTATTGATACTCCTGGACATGTAAATTTCTCCTATGAAGTTGAAAGATCTTTATCAGCTTGTGAAGGTGCATTATTAGTTATTGATTCCACTCAAGGAATAGAAGCGCAAACTCTTTCAAATTGTTATACAGCATTAAACATGAACATAAAAATTATTCCAGTAATTAATAAAATTGATTTACCACATGCTGACATAAATAGAGTGAAATCAGATATAGAAGATATTATTGGAATTTCTTCTCAACATGCTATTTCCTGTTCTGCAAAAACAGGATTAGGTATAAATACTTTATTAGAAAAAATCGTTCATGAAATACCATATCCATCTGGAAAAAATAAAAATCCTTTACAAGCAATTATTATTGATTCATGGTTTGATAATTACTTAGGAGTGGTATGTTTAATACGTATTAAAAACGGTTTTTTACAAAAAGGTTCAAAAATTCAATTAATGAGTTCAAAAAAAATATATAAAATTGAAAAACTAGGAATTTTTACACCTAAACAAATTTCTTTAAACAAATTAAAATGCGGAGAAGTTGGATGGGTTATTTGTGGCATTAAAAATATATCTTCTGCTCCTGTAGGAGATACTTTAACTTCAGAAAAAAACCCATGTGAAAAAGCACTTCCTGGATTTAAAAAAATAAAACCACAAATATATGCTGGATTATATCCAATCAATGCAAGTCAATATAAAAATTTTAAAGACGCATTAGTAAAATTAAGCTTAAATGATGCATCATTATTTTATGAACCAGAAAATTCTAAAGCTCTAGGTTTCGGTTTTAAATGCGGATTTTTAGGAACATTACATATGGAAATTATACAAGAAAGATTAGAGCGAGAATATAATCTTAATTTAATTTCCACTCCACCTACAGTAATTTACGAAATACAAATGATCGATAAAAATAAAATTATTTATATTAATTCGCCTATAGATTTTCCATCTAAAGACAAATACCGCGAAATTCGTGAACCAATAGCAGAATGTATTATTCTATTTCCACAAAAATATATTGGAAATATTATATCTTTATGCGTTCAAAAAAGAGGAATTCAGAAAAAAATGGTTTATCATACTCATCAAGTGTCATTAACGTATGATATTCCAATTTCTGAAATTATTTTCAATTTTTTTGATCAAATTAAATCAGTTTCTAGTGGTTATGCATCATTAGAATATAAATTTAAAAAATATAAAAAATCTAATTTAATTTGCTTAAATATTTTATTGAACTCTGAAAAAATTGATGCTCTATCTTTAATTGTACATAAAGATTCTTGTTATAAAAAAGGAAAAGAAATAGTTGAAAAAATGAAAAAAATTATACCTAGACAACAATTTAATATTTCAATTCAAGCAGCAATTCATAATAAAATAATTGCACGTGTAACTATTCCACAGTTAAGAAAAAATGTTTTATCTAAATGTTATGGAGGTGACATATCTAGAAAAAAAAAATTACTACAAAAACAAAAATTAGGCAAAAAAAAAATGAAAAGAATTGGAAAAATTAAATTACCTAAAACAGCATTTTTTTCTCTTTTAAACACAAATTAAATAAATCAAAAGGCATAATATGCACAATATTTTCATAATATGTTTTTCTATTTTTGTTACTTGTATGGGAATTTTATGGTTCATAGAAAAAGTTCAAAATATATATAATAAATATACATTAACAAAAATTGAATATTTTATCTACCAAAAACAAAAAAAATCAACGAGTAACATTTTTCCTATTTTATTTATCATATTTATGACACGAACGTTTTTATTTGAACCATTTAGTATTCCTTCTAATTCAATGTTACCAACTATTTTATCAGGAGATTTTATATTAGTAAATAAATTTGCATATAATATCAGAAATCCCTTTAATGATAAAATATTATTTCACATTAATTCCCCTCAAAGAGGAGATATTGGAGTTTTTCAATATCCAAAAAATAAAAATATAAATTATATAAAAAGATTTGTTGGATTACCAGGAGATTATATTCAATATAAAATGTTAAAAAAAGAAATATCCATTCATAATCATAACAATAAAACATTTTATTCTATTGAATTAGTAAAATATAAAAAAATAAATGATGAACAAAATTCTTATAAACAAGAAATCATAAAAAATGTTCATTATATTATTTGCGTTGAACAAGATAAATATGATAACAATCAACTTTATTTTCAACAAAAAAATATGAAGCAAGGTACATGGAAAGTTCCAGATAACCAATATTTTGTTTTAGGAGATAATAGAGATAATAGTTCTGATAGTCGTTATTGGGGATTTGTTCCTGAAGAAAACTTAATCGGTAAAGCAACTATAGTGTGGTTTAGCGTGAAACAAAATAGTAATATATTTCCATTTGGAATAAGATTTTATAGAATTGGACAAGCTCTATATTTAAATTAATATTTTTATTCATAAAATATTATTTAAATAAAATATGCATTATGAAAATAAAATTGGTAAATCATGGATTCTATTGAAAAAAAAAACATTCAAAAAATACTAGGATACGTATATACGAAAAAATCACTTTTAAAACAAGCATTAACTCATCGGAGTTCTAATATAAATCATAATGAAAGATTAGAATTTTTAGGAGATTCTATTTTAAGTTTTGTTATCGCTCATGCTTTGTATAAATGTTTTCCTAAACTCAATGAAGGGGAAATGAGTAGAATAAGAGCTTCTTTAGTAAGAGGAAATACACTAGCAGAAATAGCAAATGAATTTGATTTAGGTGAACATTTGAAACTAGGACCAGGAGAATTAAAGAGCGGAGGATTTAAAAGGGAATCAATATTAGCAAATACCGTAGAAGCTATTATTGGAAGTATATTTTTAGATAGTAATATAAAAACAGTAGAAAAATTAATTTTAAAATGGTATCAAAAAAGATTGAAAAGCATTCGTCCTGAAAAAACACAAAAAGATTCTAAAACAAGACTTCAAGAACATTTACAATCTAAACATTTACAATTACCAATATATAAAGTGATTAAAACATGTGGAGAAGCACATAATCAACTATTTACAGTCGAATGCAAAGTTTTAAATACTTCAAAAAATTTCGTTGGAATTGGATCAAGCCGAAGAAAAGCAGAACAAAACGCTGCTCAATACGCATTAATAAAATTGGGAATAGAATGAAAAAAAAACAAAAATATTGTGGTGAAATTCTTATTATAGGAAATCAAAATACAGGAAAATCTAGTTTAATGAATAAATTAGTTGAGAAAAAAATTTCAATTACTTCAAAAAAAAGAAACACCACACAAAAAAAAATTTTAGGAATACAAACAATAAAAAATTATCAATTTATTTATATTGACACACCTGGATTAACAAGACATAATAATAAAAAAAAATTTTTAAAAAACATATATTTCAATCAAAAAATTAATAAAAAAATAAAAATAATAATTTTCGTACTTGATAAATTACTACTTGAAAAAAATATACAGATAATCACAAATTTTTTTAAAAAAAAAAAAATCATTCTTTTAATTGTTTTAAATAAAATCGATAAAATAAAAAAAAAAAATATTATCTTACCTTTTATTAAAAAAATTAAAGAAAAATGTTTTTTTAAAGAAATTATACCAATTTCATCTAAAACAGGAGAAAATATTAATATTCTTAAAAAAATAATTAAAAAGAATCTTCCCAAAAATAAACATGAATTTCATAAAAATAAATGTGAAAATTCTTCTACTAAATTTAAAATAAAAGAAATCATCAGAGAAAAAATTATGAGATATTTTGGGGATGAATTGCCTTATATCATAAATATTAAAATTTATTCTATGATACCAAATCAATATGGAGAAATAATTATTAAATCTAATATTTACGTCAAATATGCAAGACAAAAAAAAATATTTATAGGAACGAAGGGAAATAAAATAAAATTATTAAGTCTCTTAGCAAGAAAAGATATAAAAAAAATATTAAAAAAAAATATTCATCTTTACATATGGATCAAACATAAAAAATTTTAACAATATTATATAAAAAATTATCTATTCATTTTAAAAAATAATAATTATGAAAATCATTGGTGTTGGCATTGATCTCTTACGAATTAAACGTTTAAAAAAAATTTCTCAAATACATGAAAAAAAATTTTTAAAAAAAATTTTAACAGTAAAAGAAAAATTTCATTATTATGAAAATACAAGAAAAATAAATTTTTTAGCCAAAAGTTTTGTTATTAAAGAAGCTGCGTGTAAAGCTATTGGAATTGGAATGAGAAAAGGAATATCATTTAAAAAAATTGAAGTATATAATAATAAATTTAATCAACCGAAAATAAGATTTCTAAAAAAAATTTTTATAAATAATATTTTATTAAAAATTACAAAATCTTATGTTAGTTATACTAGTGAAAAAAAATATGTACAAGCAATTGTCATATTGAAATAAAATACATCATTTATTTCATCTTTTTGTTAAAAAAAAATTTTTTAATAAAAAAGAACATTTTCTTTTTAAAACATTTTTGATCACTTCAATTTTTAATTTTTTATTTTTTAAAATAAATTTACTCAAATATAAAAAATTATTTATTTTTTTTTGATTAGCTCCTATTACTAATGTTTGAATTCTACTATTTAAAACAGCTCCTAAACACATTAAACAAGGCTCTAAAGTAACATATAAAGTGGATTTTAATAATCTATAATTTTTTAAATACATTCCTCCCTTTCTTAACGCAAGAATTTCTGCATGACCAGTTGGATCATTTTTTTTAATAGAATTATTCCACCCCACTCCAATAATTTTATTTTTATGTACCAATATTGCTCCAACTGGAATTTCACCTTGATTCAATGCGACTCTTGCGAAAAATAATGCAATCTCCATCCAATATTCATTTTTTTTTAAATTATTTATTTTTTTCATATTCAAATTTTAAAATTTTTACAAATTCTGGATAACTCTCTTTTTAAAAACTTATTTTTTTTCTCATGTCTTTTATCGTATAATTTTTTCCCTAAAGCTAAACCTATATTAAGTTTACAAAAAGAATTTTTCCAAAAAACAGAAATTGGAACAATAGTATACTTATTATTCTTATTAATTTCATTTGCAAGAAAATGTATTTCTTTTTTTAATAGTAATAATTTTCTGTTTCTATTAAAAAATTGTGATGAATGAAATAAAAAAGCACTTTTTAAAGGTTGTATTTCACAATTTACTAAATAGATTTCATTATCACGTAATAAAATATAACTTCTGCTAATATTAATTTTTCCTTGACGTAAAGATTTTACTTCCCATCCCTGTAAAACAATTCCTGCAACAAATTTTTTTTTAATAAAAAAATTAAATTTTACTTTTTTATTAAATGATATAATTTTTTTTTTATTTTTCTTTATCATGATATTTTAAGAAAATGATCTATATAAAATTATTTATTCATTTTAAAAATGTTTCTCTAAAATATATTTATATTTATAAGTTTTTTTAAAGTCTTGATTTAAATAATCATACCAAGACTTATGCAATTTATATCTTCATATAAAATAAAAGAAAAAATTTATTAACTCGATATAGAAACCATAGCTGGTCGTAATAAACGATTATTTAATAAATAACCTTTCTGCAATACTTGTATGACATGATTTTTTTTAATTTTTTTAGATTTTTTTAAAAACATAGCTTGATGTATGGACGGATCAAAAACAACATTTACTTTTTCAATTACAGTAACACCGTTTTTTAAAAGCGTCTGCAAAAGAAAAATATTATTTTCTAATAATTTTTCAGAAATCTTTGGAATATTATTTTGTGAATTTAAAATAGTTTTTAAAGCCATTTCTAAACTATCTATAATAGGTAGTAATGAAATAATAATTTTTTCTAAAGAAAATTTATATTTCAAAGTATTTTCTTTTATTAATCTTAATTTCATTTTTTTAAAATATTTTTTATTATTTTTTTTGCAAGATTTATATTTTTCTTTTAATTCTAAAAACTTAGATTTTAAAGATTTTATTTTTTTTAGATTTTCTAATGATTCTAGATTTTTAATCTTTTTCTGTAATTTTTTTTTTTCTTTTAAAGACATATTATTTCCTTAATTTATTTTAATACAAATTAAAAAAATTATTTTTCATAAAAAAAATAAAAAATATTGAAAATTTTTTATTATAAATTTTTTTTGATTAAAGGTATATTCTAAGATTAATCTATCTGTTGATATTTTAAAACATCTTTTAGAAATAATAATTAAACTTTGAATCAAAGTAAATTTTAATCAAAAAAGTAATAGATATTTTTGAAATATCCACTCTGTTTAAAATAAATTTAAAAAACATGAAAAGAAAAAGATATTTTGTCTTATAATTTATATTAAAAACAAAATAATTGAATAATCTGAGGAAATTATAGAAAAAATATAAAAAATTCTTCGGTGCGAACGGGACTCGAACCCGTGACCTCCGGCGTGACAGGCCGATATTCTAACCGACTGAACTACCGCACCAAAATATATATTTAAATATTCTTAAAATCAATTATACTATAATTTTAAAAAAAAACAATATTTTATTTAAATCTTCTTATTGATCCATAAACATTTAGATTTTTTTTGCATATTTTTTAAATATTTTATATGTAAAAGATTTTCTTTATTAGTATTTTTTTGAATATAACTTTTTTTTATAAAATTTTTTTTCTTTTTATTTGAAAAAAAAATTTCTTTTTTAAAATCCATAAAAAAAAAAGTTTTTTGCAAAGATGTCATCAATAAATAAACATTAGCTAATAATCTAGCATCTAATATCGCGCTATGTTTTTTTCTATCGTGATGAATTTTATACCTTTTGCATAAAGCATCTAAATTATTTTTTTTACCTGGAAAAATTTTTCTTGATAATTTTAGAGTATCTATAATTGAACAATAATTTTCTATTTTGCAAATATCTTTTTTTAACAAACTTAGTTCATAATTAATAAAACCTAAATCAAATTTAGCATTATGAATAATTAATTCAGAATTTTTGACATAATCAATAAAATTTTTATAAATTTCAGAAAAATGAGGTTTATCTAATAAAAATTGATCTGATATCCCATGTACTTTATAAGCATCTTTATCTATCAATCGATTAGGTTGAAGATAAACATGAAAACTATTTTTGGTGATTTTTCTGTTAATAATTTCAATTGCTCCAATTTCAATAATTCGGTGATCTAAATATATTGGACCAGAAGAATTCATCCCTGTAGTTTCAGTATCTAAAACAATTTTACGAGAATATTTATTCATATTATATTTATAAAAAATAAAGGAAAAAGTAAAAGTGAAAAATAAAATTTCTATATTTACAGATGGATCATGTTTAGGAAACCCTGGACCAGGAGGGTATTGCATTATTATTAAATATAAAAAAATTCAAAAAAAATTTAGTTCAGGTTTTTTTTTAACCACTAATAATAGAATGGAATTAATGAGTGTAATTATTGGAATAGAAAAAATTAAAATTTCTGCAAATTTAATTATTCAAACTGATAGTAAATATGTACATAATGGAGTAACTAAATGGATGATGCACTGGAAAAAAAATAATTGGAATAAAAAAAATAAAAAAAAAATAAAAAATTTAGACCTTTGGATGAGATTAAATAAAATTATTAAAAAACATATAAAAATTGAATGGATTTGGATCAAGAGTCATTCAGGAAATCTTGAAAATGAATTATGTGACATATATGCAAAAAAATCTGCAAAAAATCCAACAAAAATAGATAAAAAATATTTATTTTATCAAAAAAAATAAAAATTAAAAAAAAAGAGAGAAATAAAGAATGCTTTTAATTCAAAAAATTAAAATATTTAACGATAATCTAGTATGGATCATACAAAAAAATAAAAAATGCGTAATAATTGATCCAGGATTAGCAACACCAATTATAAAAAAATTAGAAATAAAAAAAATCATCCCAATATACATTTTTCTTACACATATGCATTTTGATCATATTCATGGAATTTTTAAATTACTTCAAAATTATCCAAATATTAAAATATTTACACCTCAAAAAATAAAAAATATCCAAAAAAAAAATCAAGTGATTATAAAAAAAAAGAAAAATATTTTTATCTTTAATCAATTATGTAAAATTTTCCCTACACCAGGACATACTCATAAAGATATATCCTACTATATATATCCATACCTTTTTTGTGGTGATATTTTATTTTCTGGAGGGTGTGGAAATACATCACAAGGTTGTTCAAAAAATTTATATAAATCTTTAAATGTAATAAAAAATTTACCAAAAAAAACAATATTTTTCAATTCACATGAATATACTATAAATAATTTATTATTTGCAAAAAAAATATATAAAAAAGATTTATTAATTCAAGAATATTTAAATTTTTTAAAAAAAAATTTTAAAAATAAAATTAGTTATAGTTTTCTTGAAGATGAAAAAAAAATTAACTTCTTCTTAAGAATTGATGAAATAGGAATAAAAGAAATGATTAATTATTGGTATAATTCTGCAAGTAAAATTGAATATTTCTGTAATTTAAGAAAAATAAAAGATCAGTATTAAATTTTTGGAGCTAAGCGGGATCGAACCGCTGGCCTCCTGCGTGCAAAGCAGGCGCTCTCCCTGCTGAGCTATAGCCCCTTGGTTTTTAAAAATTTTTTAAAATAAAAATTAAAAAATTTTTTTTATGATAAAGGTGTCAAAATATAGGCCTGAGCGGATTTGAACCACCGACCTCACCCTTATCAGGGGTGCGCTCTAACCAAACTGAGCTACAAGCCTTTAATTAAAAAAGCTTAAAAAATATCAGAAAATTTGTGTGGGCACTTTACAAATTTTATAAAGTGACTTTTAAGGAGGTGATCCAACCGCAGGTTCCCCTACGGTTACCTTGTTACGACTTCACCCCAGTCATGAATCACAAAGTGGTAAGCGTCCTTCGTTAGGAAACGATTAAACAACTTGCTTCTTTTGCAATCCACTCCCATGGTGTGACGGGCGGTGTGTACAAGGCCCGGGAACGTATTCACCGTGGCATTCTGATCCACGATTACTAGCGATTCCGACTTCATAGAGTCGAGTTGCAGACTCCAATCCGAACTACGACGCACTTTGTGAGATTGGCTTGTCTTTGCAGAGTTGCTTCTCTTTGTATACGCCATTGTAGCACGTGTGTAGCCCTGGTCGTAAGGGCCATGATGACTTGACGTCGTCCCCACCTTCCTCCGGTTTATAACCGGCGGTTTCCTCTGAGTTCCCGGCCGAACCGATGGCAACAGAGGACAAGGGTTGCGCTCGTTGCGGGACTTAACCCAACATTTCACAACACGAGCTGACGACAGCCATGCAGCACCTGTCTCATAGCTCCCGAAGGCACTTCCCTATCTCTAGGAAATTCTATGGATGTCAAGACCAGGTAAGGTTCTTCGCGTTGCATCGAATTAAACCACATGCTCCACCGCTTGTGCGGGCCCCCGTCAATTCATTTGAGTTTTAGCCTTGCGGCCGTACTCCCCAGGCGGTCGACTTAACGCGTTAGCTACGGAAGTCATCTCTCAAGGAAACAACCTCCAAGTCGACATCGTTTACGGCATGGACTACCAGGGTATCTAATCCTGTTTGCTCCCCACGCTTTCGCACCTCAGTGTCAGTATTCGTCCAGGAGGCCGCTTTCGCCACAGGTATTCCTCCAGATATCTACGCATTTCACCGCTACACCTAGAATTCTACCTCCCTCTACGATACTCTAGCTTTCTAGTTTCAAATGCAATTCCTAAGTTGAGCCCAGGGATTTCACATCTGACTTAAAAAACAACCTACGTGCTCTTTACGCCCAGTAATTCTGATTAACGCTAGCACCCTCCGTCTTACCGCGGCTGCTGGCACGGAGTTAGCCGGTGCTTCTTTTTTAGGTAACGTCATAAAATGTATGTATTATATACAATTCTTTCTTCCCTAACGAAAGTACTTTACAACCCTAAGGCCTTCTTCATACACGCGGCATAGCTGCATCAGGCTTTCGCCCATTGTGCAATATTCCCCACTGCTGCCTCCCGTAGGAGTCTGGACCGTGTCTCAGTTCCAGTGTGGCTGATCGTCCTCTCAGACCAGCTAGAGATCGTCGCCATGGTAAGCCTTTACCTTACCATCTAGCTAATCTCATCTGGGTTCATCCAAAAACGTAAGGTTTAGTATTTCTAAAGAAATAATAAATCCCCCACCTTTAGTTTCTCAACATTATGCGGTATTAGCTACCGTTTCCAGTAGTTGTCCCCCTTATTTGGGTAGATCCCCAGATATTACTCACCCGTTTGCCGCTCGCCGACAAGAAAAAAATAAATTTTTCTCTTTCGCTGCCGCTCGACTTGCATGTGTTAGGCTTGCCGCCAGCGTTCAATCTGAGCCATGATCAAACTCTTCATTTTTTAAAACTTTGAAAAATTAAATTCAATTAATTCTTAATAACTAATTTTTGCACTTAAATTTTTCTGTGCCCACACAAATTTTCTGATATTTTTTAAAAGAACGTTACTAATTAAAGTTTTTTAATAATAAAACATATTCAAAAAAATGTCAAATATATTTTAATAAATTTTGTTAAAAATTAATATATAAATATATAATATTCTTTACATTAAAACAAAATATCTTCAAAAAAAATAGAATTATTAAAGGAAAATTTAATGATAAAAGAAAAATTAAAAAAAGAAATTGAAAATAGTTTAATAAAAAATAATATAAAAATTTGTTTTCCAATTATTATTCAAAAAAATAAATTTAAAAAAATGGGACATTTTCAAATAAATAATTTATTTTCAATATCTAATAAATGTAAAATTAATTATTTAATTTTAGTAAAAAAAATCATAAAAAAAATAAATTATAAAAAAATGATAAAAAAAATAAATTTTTCTAAACCATGTTTTATAAATATTTTTTTAAACCCAGAATGGGTTATAAAAGAAATAGAAAAAATATTTAGAAAAGAATTTTTTTTTAAAAAAAATAATAAAAAAGTTGTAATAGATTATTCTTCACCTAACGTTGCAAAATCTATGCATGTTGGACATTTAAGATCAACAATCATAGGAGATTCTATGGCAAAAATAATGGAATTTACTGGATATAATGTCATTCGAGTAAACCATATCGGAGATTGGGGTAATCAATTCGGAATGTTAATTGCTTATCTAAAAAAAAAAAATATATACGATATAAATAATATGTCAATAAACGACATAGAAAAAATATATTGTCAAGCAAAAAAAACTTCATTAATTGATAAAAAATTTTTACAAAAAACAGAAAAATATACAGCTAAACTACAACAAAATTGCAATTATTATAATAATATCTGGAAAAAAGTAGTACAATTAACTTTAAAAAAAAACAAAGAAATATATAAATTACTGAATATTAGCTTAAAAGATCAAAATATTTGCGGAGAAAGTTTTTATAAACATATTGTAAAAAAAATTATTAAAAATTTACTTCAAAAAAAAATTGCTGTTATAAAAAACGGAAATGTTATTGTCTTCCTCAAACATCTTAAAAATAGAAAAGGAGAGGAAATGGGAATTATACTTCAAAAAAAAAGTGGAGTATTTTTATATTCTGCAATAGATATTGCATGTATGAAATATCGATGCAAAAAATTACAAGCAAATATAATATTATATTATATTGATTCTCGTCAAAAACAATATATTCAGCAAATATATGAAATTGCTAAAAAAGCAGGATATATTTCACAAAAAACAAAAATAAAACATCATATATTCGGAATGATGTTGTCACAGAACAATCATCCATTTCAAACTCGCTCTGGAAAAACAATTAAATTAATTGATCTTATTCAAACATCTATTCAAAGAGCAAAAAAAATTATTTTAAAAAAGAACAAAAAAATCACAAAAAATAAATTATCTGATTTATCTAAAAAAATTGGAATCGGAGCTTTAAAATATTCAGATTTATCTAAAAATAGAAAAACTAATTATGTTTTTAAATTTAAAAATATGATTTCTTTTGAAGGAAATACATCTCTGTATATACAATATACATACATAAGAATCTTTTCTATCTTAAAAAGATTTAAAAAAAATGTATCTAATTTAAAAGAGAAAATTATGTTTGTAAACAATGATGAATTAAATCTATCTATAAAAATATTAGAATTCAAAGAAATAATATTAGAAACAGTTAAAACAGGACAACCTCATTTAATATGTAAATATCTGTATAAAATTTCATCTATATATTCAAAATTTTATGAAAAACATAAAATTTTAAATAAAAAAAATAAAAAAATACGAAATAGCCGATTAAAAATATCATTTTTAGTTTCTAAAATATTAAAAAAAGGACTCAACTTATTAGGTATTGAAACAATAGAATCTATATAATTAATTAAAATTTAATTACATTTTTAAAAATAATTTTTTTATCATTAGGAATTTCTAAATGAGATAATATATGAACATTAGAGAAATGTGGACGTAATAAACGAAAGATAAAATATCTTAAAGAAGGATGAACAATAATTACTTTAGGCGCATTCATCAATTCTTGATTTGTTATTTCTCGTTGAACATTTTTAAAAAATTTCTTTAAAAAATCCATTCTTAGATTAACAGATTTTTTTAAAGCATTTAATAAAATTTTTTCTGTATTAGAAGAAAGACCAATAGCGTAAATATCTTGTGAGTTTAAATAAAATTTTTGAACAATATATTTACCTAAAGAAATACGAATTATATTTGTTAAATCATCTATATTATTTTGAAGTGTTGAATTTTCTATCAATGTTTCTAAAATCGTTCTAATATCTTTGATCGGGATTCCTTCTAATAAAAGATTTTGTAAAACCTTATTTAACGTAGTTAATGTACATATTTCTGGAATTAATCCTTCTATTAAATGAGGAAATTTTAAATTAACTTTATTTAATAATTCTTGTGTTTCTTGACGACCAAAAAATTCACTAATATTCTTAGAAATTAAATGATCTAAATGTGTCACAATCACAGTTTGTGAATCTATTACTGTATATTTTTTTTGAATAGCATAATTTATTAAATTTTTATTAATCCAAAAAGCTTGAAAGTTAAAAACTGGATCACGAACTTCTTGAGAAGATAATTTTTCTTTTACAAGATGGGAATTAATTGCAAGAAATTTATCTATAAAAACTTCTCCTGATCCACTTTCAACTCCTTTAATAAAAATTTTATATTCACAATCTAATAAATTATTATTATTTTGAATATTAACTTTAGGAGGTAAAAAACCAAATTCATTAGTATATTTTTTTCGAACATAAAAAATTTTAGTTAAAAAATCTTCTTTATTTTCCCCATTCATCAGATCAAATATTTTTTTTCCTAAAAAAATTGATATATAATCTTCTAATGGAACATCATCCCAAGAAATATTTAAATTATCCTTTTTTCTTTTAGAATTATCACTTTTTAAAAAAATTTCATTTTTATTTTGATAACAAAAGCTAATAAGAAATAAAAAACTTATAAAAAATAGAAAAATAAAATTCGGCATACCAGGAAGCAAACCAAAAATTCCAATTATTATTCCAGATAAAAAAATAATATTTATATTAGAAAATAACTGATTAATAATTTCATCACTAATATTTTTATTATTATCTACTTTTGTAATCATAACACCTGCAGCGGTTGAAATAACTAAAGCTGGAATTTGTGCTACAAGACCATCTCCTACAGTTAATAAAGTATACCTTTGAGATGCTTCTAAAATATTCATATTATACTGAAAAATTCCAATTATTAACCCACCCAAAATATTGATAATCATAATTAAAATACTAGAAATAGCATCACCTCTAATAAATTTACTTGCACCATCCATTGAACCATAAAAATCAGCTTCTTGCGATATTTTTATTCGTCTTTCTTGAGCTTCTTTTTTTTTTATTAAACCTGCATTTAAATCAGAATCAATAGATATTTGTTTTCCAGGCATGCCATCTAATATAAATCTAGCTCCAACTTCAGCTATTCTGCCGGCTCCCTTAGTAATTACAATATAATTTATAATCATTAAAATAATAAAAACCACTATTCCAATTATTAAATTATTTCCAATCAAAAAATGACCAAAAGATTCTATAACATAACCAGCGGCATTTTCTCCTTGATATCCATTTAATAAAATAACTCTTGTAGAAGCAATATTCAAAGATAAACGAAATAAAGTAGTAAATAATAAAAGAATCGGAAAAATAGAAAATTCTAAAATATTTTTTGTAAACATTGTTATTAAAAAAATTAAAACAGATAAAAAAATATTAAAAGTAAACAGAATATCTAAAATAATTGGTCTTAAAGGAATAATCATCATAGATAAAATTATTAAAATAAAAAAAGGTACCAATAATTTTTTTAATTGAAGATTTTTATTTTTTTTTAAAATATTGAATAAAGAAAAAAAAATTTTCATTATTTATTTTTTCCTAAAACATTTATATTTAATAATTTATGTATTTTTTTTTGAAATTTTGGATATTCTCCTCCTTTCTTTTTCCATTCTTGTAATTTCCATAACCATGCAAACACATCTGCAACGGATTCATAAAATTCATATGGAATATATTTCCCTATTTCTCCATGCTTATATAACATTTTAGCTAATAAAGGAAAATCTAAAAATAATATATTGTATTTTTTTCCTAATTTTAAAATTTTTGAAAATAAATATTTTGAACCTTTAAAAATTATTTTAGGAGCAATCATATTATTTTCATCATACTTTAAAATAATTGCATATTTTTTAAATTTTGTAATTATTACATCAGATTTTTGAATTTCTAATATACTTTTCTTTTTTATTAAAAATTTCATTTTTTCACGCATTTTTGATTTTATTTGAGGATTACCCTCTAAATTTTTAAACTCATCTCGTAATTCTTGATGACTCATGCGTAATTTTTTATTATATAAATAATTTTTCAATAAAATATCAAAAAATACAATTGGTAACAAAAAAATTAAAAAAAGATAATGTAATTCAAAAATTATTTTCATTCCTTCCATAAAAGAAAAAACATAATTTTTATACATTATAGAAAAAATTTTTATAAAATTATTTGAAAAATAAAATATTAAAAATAAAAATAACATAAAAATACTTAAAAATATCTTTAAAAATTTTACAAAAATAGAAGCAGAAAAAATTTTTTTTATACCTAAAAATATATTTAAACGTCTCGTATCAAAATTTATCATTCTAATATTATAAGAAAAATTTCTAGAAATAGTTGGAGAAAAGAAAACTGATAAAATTATAAAAAAAAATATTATAAATAATATATTTAAAGATTCTCGACAACAATATTTAAATATATTAAATATTTCTTGAAAATTATTTTCTGTAATATTTTGATCAAAAATTAAACTAAAACGAATAATATTAATTAAATCTAAAAAAAATTTTTTTTGAAACAAAGAAAGAATTAGAAAAAATATACAAAACAAAAATAATGAATTTAATTTCTTAGAATAAATATTCATCCCAGATTTTTTTGCTTTTCTAATTTTTTTTTTTGTAGGAGATTCCGTTTTATTTTCATAATAAGACATTATTAAAATCCTTTTATAAAAAAATAAAAATTAAAAAAAATTTTTTTCTATATAAATTTTATTATATAAAATTATTTTAATAACTCATATTCATATCTGAAAAAAAATGTAAAATACCTTATAAAAAATTTTTAATTCTAATATTATATAAGAATATAAATAATTCTAAAAATTTAAAAATAATTAATAAGAGATTACTAAAAATAATGAAAAAAACAAATTATATTCTTTTTACAGAAAAAGAAATTCCAAAAAATACAAAAAATATTAGTCATCAATTAATGATTCGAGCAGGTATAATCTCAAAAAATTCTTCTGGAATATATACATGGCTTCCAAATGGAATACGAGTTTTAAAAAAAGTAATAAATATTATTAATGAAGAAATGCAAAAAAATAATGCTATAGAAATAAACATGCCAATTTTACAATCATCTAAGCTTTTTAAAAAAAGTAAAAGAATAGAATTATATGGAAATGAATTATTTAAAACATTGGATAGAAAAAAAAAAATTTTAATATTATCACCAACACATGAAGAAATAATAACTTCTTTAATAAAAAACAAAATAAAATCTTATAAAGATTTACCAATAATTTTATATCAAATTCAAACAAAATTTCGCGATGAAATAAGACCAAGATCAGGAGTTTTAAGAGCAAGAGAATTTATTATGAAAGATGCATATTCTTTTCATATAAATAAAAAATCTCTCAAAAAAACATATTCTAAAATATATAAAAGTTATATAAAAATATTTAATTCTATGAATTTAAATGTCAAAGTCATTCAAGCAAATAATGGAATTATAGGAGGAAGTATATCACATGAATTTCATTCTCAATATAATAAAAACACACAAAACAATTATTATAAAAAAAATACAAAAAAAAGCATAGAAATAGGACATATTTTTCAATTAAATCAAACTTATTCAAAATTATTAAATTTAAGTTTATATAATAAAAAAAATAAAAAAAAAACATTAGAAATGGGATGTTATGGCATCGGAGTGAGTAGGTTAATAGGAGCAATTATTGAAAATAACTGTGATCACAAAGGAATTATTTGGCCTGCTAAAATAGCTCCTTTTCATGTTTCGATTATTCCTATTAATTTAAACCAAGATATACAGGTAAAAAAAATTGCAAAAAAAATATATAAAAAACTAATACACAAAAATATAGAAGTTTTATTTTATAATAAAAAAGAACAACCTGGAATAATGTTTTCAGAAACAGATCTTTTAGGAATTCCTTATAAAATTATTATTAGTCAAAAAACATTATTAAATAACTGTGTAGAACTGGAAAAAAGAAAAAATGGGTCTAAGAAAATAATTCAGATAAAAAAAATTATTAATGTCATTTTAAATAAATATAAATTTTAAAATAATAATTTTTTAAAAAAAATTTTTTCTAAATTTTCTAAAGTAGGTAATGAATATAAAAAATAAAATAAATTATCTGTAGGATAAACTTTCCATTTTTTAATAATTTTTTTATTACTTGTAGAAAATAAAATACTTAAAATAGTTTTTCCTCCTAGAAAAGGAACAAGATACTTCTTCAGAAATTTAATTTCTTTTATTATATCTGTTGATTTTTTTAAAATTACTTTGATTTCTAACAACATTTTTTTTCTTACAGCGTATAAATTATCAATCTTATTAGCAATTAAAGAAGAAGTATCTTTATGTAAATTTTTTTTCATAAATCCATTAATTATAACCAAATTATTTTTTTTTAAATGTTTTTTTGCAGTTAATAGTAGTTGTGAAAATACAATAATTTCTATATTTTTAGTGCTATCATCTAAATTTATTATTGCTATTTTATTTTTATTTTTAGTTAAAAAAAATCTAATATTTGATATCATTCCAGCTACATTAACAACTTTATTTGCTGTAATATGTAAAATATCTTTTAATAAAATTAAATTAATATAATTTTTTACTTCATTCAAATAATAAATAAATGGATTTTTTGATAAATAAAATCCTAAAACATCTTTCTCATGATCTAACTCTACTTTATAAGACCAAGCAGGATTAAATATAAATTTTTTTTTATTTTGTAATAAATTTTTATTGTTTTTTTTAAGAAAAAAATCTAATTGTTTAGATAATAAAAAATTACAACTTTGTAAAGAAGATTTCATTACATGCGAAATTGAACTATATAAAATTAATCTATTTTTATTAAAACAACTACATGCTCCAGAAAAAATTAATTTTTCTAAAATTTTTTTAGTAATCACTTTTACGCCAACACGAAAACATAAATCAAATATATCTGAAAATAATCCATTTTTATTTCTTTCAAATAATATTTTATCAATCGTATTTTCTCCAATTCCTTTAATCGCTCCTAAACCAAAAACAATCTCTTTTTTTTGATTAACAAAAAAATTATTTTGACTCAAATTTATATTTGGAAGAGAAATTTTTAATTTCATTCTCTTAGCTTCATTAATTAAAATCATGATTTTGTTAGAATATTTCATATCCATAGTCATAGCAGAAGCCATAAATTCAGCAGAAAAATTTGATTTTAACCAAAGTGTTTGATAAGAAATTAAAGCATATGCTACAGAGTGAGATTTATTAAACCCATAACCAGCAAATTTTTCTAATAAATTAAATATTTTATTAGATAATTTTTCTGAAATATTATTTTTTTTTGCACCTAAAATAAATTTTTTACGATGAGTAGACATTTTTTTAAAATTTTTTTTACCCATGACATATCTCAATAAATCAGCTTCACCTAATGTATAATTTGCTAATATTTGAGCTATTTTCATAACTTGCTCTTGATATAATATTATTCCATAAGTTGATTTTAAAATAGGTTTTAATAATTTATGTTGCCATTTTTTATCAGGATAATAAATTTTTTCTTTACCATATTTTCTATTAATAAAATTATCAACCATTCCAGATTGCAAAGGTCCTGGTCTAAAAAGTGCAACTAATGCAACAATTTCATCGAAGGAATCTGGTCTTAATCTTAATATTAAATCCTTTATTCCGTAAGATTCCAATTGAAAAACAGCAGTTGTTTCTGCTTTTTTTAACATATTAAAACTTTTTTTATCATCTAAAGAAATATCTTCTAAAGAAAAATTTTTCTGAAATTTTTTAAAAAAAATTTGATCAATCATTTTTACTGTATTATCAATAATTGTCAATGTTTTTAAACCTAAAAAATCAAATTTCACTAAACCAATATCTTCAATATCATTTTTATCAAATTGTGTGACAGAATGTGTTTTTTCTAAATTATCATAATATAAAGGAGTAAAATTAGTAATTTTAGTAGGAGAAATGACAACTCCTCCAGCATGTTTTCCGACATTTCTAATAACACCTTCTAACTTGACAGTAGAATCAATCAGTTCTTTTACTTCAATATCATTTTTATATAATGCATTTAATTCAGAAGAAACAGAAATTGCTTTTTTCAAAGTAATACCAGGATCTAAAGGAACCATCTTAGAAATTCTATTTAAAAAACCATAAGGATATCCTAATGCTCTTCCTACATCACGTATAACAGCTTTTGCAGTCATAGTTCCAAAAGTAATAATTTGAGATACAAAATCTCTTCCATAAAAATCTGATACATGATTAATGACCAAATCACGTTTATTCATACAAAAATCAATATCAAAATCAGGCATAGATATTCTTTCTAAATTTAAAAATCTTTCAAATAATAAATCAAAATTTAGTGGATCTATTTCAGTAATTTCCAAAACATATGCAACTAAAGACCCTGCACCAGATCCTCTTCCTGGACCTACTGGTATTTTTTTTCTTTTTGCCCATTTAATAAATTCCATAACAACTAAAAAATATCCCGAAAATCCCATTTTATTAATTATGTTTAATTCTCTTTTTAATCTTTCTCTATACAATTTTTTTTTAAAAAAATATTTTTTTTGAAAAAGAAAATTATTTTTTATTCTCTTTTTTAAACCTTGATGAGATTTTTGAATTAAAAAATTTTCAGAACTCATAGTTCCTGTAAAAAATTTTGGTAAAAAATATCTCTGAAAACTAATGTGTACATTACATCTTTTAGAAATTTCTACTGAATGAAATAAAGATTCAGGAATATCTTGAAATAATTTTTTCATTTGATCAATAGATTTAAAAAATTGATTTTTATTATATTTAAAAAAAAATTTTTTAGCATAATTCACCGATACTCCATGATGAATAGACACTCTAATAATATGTGAATAAAAATCTTTTCTTTTTAAAAATCTAACATTATTAGTAGCTACTACAGGAATTTTTTTCTTCATAGAAATATCTAAAATTCTTTCAATATATATTTCTTCATCTACACGACCAAAACGAGATATTTCTAAATAATAAAAATTATTAAAATACTTCTTAAAAAAATTTAAATCATCTTCTAAAAATTGTTTTTTTTCGTTTAATATAAATCTTCCAATACTTCCATCAATCCCACCAGAAAGAATAATCAAACCATTCCTATATTCTACTAACCATTTTTTTTTAATATAAATATCTTTTAAATCAATATAATTTCTTTTATATGCACGTGAAATTAATAATTTTAAGTTTTCATAACCAAAATTATTATATGCTAATATAGTTAATTCATCTAAAAATCCATCTTCTGATAAAATATTAAAATCAGATCCAATAATAGGTTTTATTCCATTTTTATGAGCAAACTTATAAAATTTTATTATTCCATACAGGTTTGTAAAATCTGTTATTCCAATTGCTGGCATATTGAAAAATATAGCTTTTTGAACAATTTTTTCTGGCTTAGATAAACCATCTAAAATTGAATGATCACTATGAACACGAAGATGTATAAATTCAGGATTTAACATGAAATTATCAAATTTTCCAAATTAAAAGTTCTTATTATAAAAAAAATATTTTTTATAAATTAAAAAATTTATTTTACATAAATTGTAATAATTGCTTTACAAACTAAAATATTATTTACAAATGCATAACCTTGAAACTTAATAAAATGTTTCTTTTTATTAATTATAAAAATTTTTACATACATATCAGAATTAGGTAAAACTATATTACAAAATTTTGCATTTTTTATATATGTTACATAATTTATTCTATTGCTATTTACAATATTTAAATTATTTATTCCAATTAGTATACCTGCAGATTGCATCATAGATTCTAAAATAAAAATTCCAGGAAAAATTGGATTATTTGGAAAATGCCCTAAAAAAAAAGAATCTGTTGCACGAATGTGTGTTTTAGAAAATAAATATTTATTTTTTTGAAAACATAAAATTTCGTCAACAAATAAAAAAGGTTTACGATGAGGAATAAATTTTAAAAAATCAATAAAAATATTCATTTGAAAACCAATAATATTTCTAATAAAATTTCATCTTATTTTGAATAAATAAAAATAAGATGAAAATTTTTCTTAGAAATGTAATTTAATAATTTTTAGGAACCAAAATTTACTTGAAAATGATTTACTTCTTCTGCATTATGCTCTCCCAACGGAATTGCATAAGAGCAAGAAATAACACCAAACGGAGAACACCATTTAGCGGATAAACCACATGAGTAACGTATGTCATTAGGTTTAATATAACTCATAGATTTATAATGATTTATTGGATCACTAGGTATATAAACTTTTTTCCATATATTTCCAAAATCACAAAAAGCAGAGATTTGAAAATTTTTTGCATATGGTTCATTAATAAATGGAATTGGAGTGACTAATTCTATTGTATTCATGCAATATATATTACCGCCAACAGTTACTCTTTCAAAAGAATTTTTTTTCTTGTTTAAATTACTTTTTTCAGAAGAACTTTCTATCACAGAATCATCTGTATGATTGACATACTGTACAGATGTAGGACCAATATCTTTAAAATTATATCCTCTTACACAACAATTTTGATTAGCATAAAAATCATCATGACTATTAAGACTCGTTCTATTTTCTAAATATTTCATTCCAGAGTTACAATGAAATAATAAAAAACATTTATATTTTTCATTAAAAATTGGAAAACATTTATTAAAATCTAAAAAAAATCTAAAATAATTATCCTTTTTAAAAGGAACAACATAATCAGCTGAAAATTTTACATCATCAACTAAATTGTAAAAAGAATTATCAATTTGTTTTTGATATAAAAATGAATTACTGAAATTTATACTATTATTTTTTATCTTTTTAAATGCAGGTATTGAGCCATCTTTTAAATTTTCTTGCATCAAACTTTCTGAGGATAAATCATCTTCATCGTGTGAAAATCCTATGGAAGAATTAAAAGAATAATACGGAGAAATTTTATAATTTATCCTTGCAGAGCTTCCATAGTTAAACATCATAGAATCATTATGATGATAAAATGCAAAAAAAGTGTCTACTAATTGACGTAAATTGTTTGATAAACCATTTCTAACATTTAAATAATTTATTTTATCAGGAGAAAAATTTTTATTTGTAGTATTAAAAAACATGTCCATGTTCATAGAACATCCTGTTTTAAAAAAATCAGGATTAAAATACAGTAATTTTATAGCATTTTGATTAATAGATTTAGATAAATTTAATGATATAGTATTATCTTTCCCTAAAGTATTTTTATTACTTACTTCAAAATGATAGCTTAACTTGTTTTTCCCGTTGTACCCTACTCCAAAATTAAAAGAATTATCATGTCTAACTTTAACATGATATATCAATTCAAATTGATCTTTGTTATCAGGAGAAGGTTGAAAAGAAAAAGTCACTTTATCAAATAGTTCTGTCTTTTTTAAATATTCTATATCTTTTAAAATATCATTTCTATGAATAATAGTATTAACTTTTTGAGTAAAATGCTGTATTAAATCATTTTCATTAATTGAAGGACTATTACCTTCAAAAGATATTTTACTTAAAGTGCATGGTTTATTTTTTTTCACCTCTATAATAAATTTTATTATTTTTCTAGAAAAATTTATATGAGGTTTAATAGATACATAAGAATTTAAATACCCTTCATCTAAAAGTTTCTTTAAAAAAACCATTTTCATATCTTCTACAAAACGAATATCGTAGATATGATTAACATAATCTGTATAAAATTGTTCTTTTTCTTTTTCAAAAAAAAGTGGAGTATCTTCATTCATAACTATATCTGTAATATAAAACTGCTGGCCCTCTGAAACAGTCAAGATAATATTTAATTTTTTTTTATCTTTAGAATATTGACAATTAGTATCTATAATACTAAATTCTGCATATCCATTCATATAATAAAAATTATACAAATTATTTACATCATTTGATAAATCTTCATAAGTATAATTTTTTTTAAACTGCTCACTAGGATATAAACTAGATTTATAAAAATAAAATAATGCATATAATCTATCTAAATTAAATTCTTTATTTCCTTTAATAGAAATTTTTTCAATAACAGTAGGATCATTTTCAGTTATATATATTTTTATCACTTTCTCGAACTTACAAGGCTCTGTAATAACAATTTCAATATCAACTTTATTTCTTAAAAGTCTAGAATAAAAATCTAGCATTTGTCCTTTAAATTCTTTTAAATTATCTTCATGAAAAAAATTTTCTTCATAAATCCCATATTTATATAAAACTTTCTGTATATTCTCTGTACTAACAATCGTATTTCCTTGAAAAGATACAGAAGATATAATTGGATATTCTTCTACTTCAAATGTAATTTTTTGATCTTCATGAATTACTTTAACATTTTTAAATTTTCCACTTTCTTTCAGTTTTTTAACACTTGAATCTATTTCTTCTTGTGAAATTGTATCTCTAACATCAAAAGATAAATATGATTTAGCTTCCGGTACAGATACATGTTGCAACCCTTTAAAATGAATACCTTCACATACAAAATAATCACTTGCATATACATTTTGAATATTACATATAAACAATAAAGTAAAAAATAAATTTCTTATATTTATATGATTAGAGATTTTTTTAAAAGAATACATTTTTTTCTCTTTTTATAAATAAGTTTTAAAAAATAAATTAATTAAATTGTTTCTTAGAAAATAAAACTTGAAAATATTTTTGAAAAATATATAATTTTTAAAGATTTTGATAAAAAAAATTTCAAACGTAATTTTTATTTAATAAAAATTTTTAATAATAAAAATATTTTTTAATTAATTAAATTTATCTAATTATAGAATAATTTTAAAAAAAAATATAATAATAAAATAAATTTTTATTTAAAAATTTTTTAATTCATTTATTTTTCTTTCTGTTTTAGAATCTATATCTTTAATATAAATATCCGTCAATGATTGTATATTTTTCTGATATTTCTTCTCTTCATTTTGACTAATATTTTTTTCTTTACATAAGTTCTTTATAACTGTATTTGCATTTCTTCTAATTATTCTTATAGATATTTTACTTTTTTCAGAAATTTGTTGAACTACTTTTATTATATCTAATCTTCGTTCTTCTGTTAAGGGCGGAATTGGAATTTTAATAATTTTCCCAACAGAAATTGGATTTAATCCTAAATTACTATTTATAATTTTTTTTTCAACTTCAGAGTTAATATTACTATCAAATGTACTAATTCTTAAAGTACGAGAATCTTCTACTATTATATTAGAAATATTCTCCAAAGTTACTTTTTTCCCATAATAATTAATCTGTATATCTTTTAATAAATCAGGAGATGCTCGTCCTGTTCTTAGTTTGTTAATAGATTGTAAAAAATTTTTTATACAATCTTCCATTTTTTTTTTTATTTCTTGTTCAATGTTTATCATGATTATTTTACTCGAATAAATCAAGGTTTTAAAAAAAATTATTTTTCATCAAATTTAATAAATTAAAGTTCCTTCATTATACCCTTGAATAATTCTTAATAAAGAATTAGATTTTTTAATATTAAAAACACGAATAGGTAAATTATAATCTCTTGCTAAAGTAAAAGCAGACAAATCCATAATTTTTAATTCTTTTTCTAAAACTTCTTTATATCGTAATCGAGAATATAACTTTGCATCAATATTTTTTTTGGGATCTTTAGTATATACTCCATCTACTTGAGTACCTTTTAATACAATATCTGCATTAATTTCAATTGCTCTTAAACATGCTGCAGAATCTGTTGTAAAAAGAGGATTCGCAAGACCAGCAGAAAAAATTAATACAAATTTTTTTGATAACAATTTATCTGCTTTCCTCCAATTATATATTTCACAAATACCATTTATTGGAATAGATGACATCAAAAAAGTTTTTATTTTCATTTGACTAACAGAATTATTTAATGCTAAACCATTTATTATAGTAGATAACATCCCTATATGATCTGCTACAACACGATTTAAACCAATTTTTTGTAATTGAAAACCACGAAATAAATTACCTGCTCCAATCACAATCCCTAATTCTATATTTAAATCAACAATTTTTTTTATTTCTTTTGATAAAAAATGAAGAGAAAAATAGTTAATACTTTTTTTTTTTTTATGATCCATCAAAGACTCTCCACTTAATTTTAAAATAACTCTTTTATATTTTAGTGGATGATTATTTTTAAACATATGAAACCTATAAAAAAATAAATTTAGAAAAATTTTTATAAAACAATTTTAACTTGAAAATAAATATTCTCCTACCTCAAAACGCATAAAATTTTTTATAACAATATTATTTTCTTTGAGAAATTTTTCAACTGTTATTTTAGGATCAATGACAAATTTCTGTTTAATAAGAGATATTTCTCCAATAAACTTTTTCATTCTTCCAGAAACAATTTTTTCTGCAATAGAAATATTTTTTCCTAATTCTAAAGATCTAGACAATTGAATTTTTCTCTCTCTTAAAAGAATATCTTGAGGAATATTCTCAGGACTTAAATACAAAGGTTTGCTAGCTACTATATGCATAGCAAGATATTTTATTAAAGAGGAATCATTAGAATTACTTTTTAATAACACACCTATTCTGGTACGATGTAAATAAAAATATAAAAAATCTCCTTGTAAAAAAAAATATCGAGAAATTTTTATATTTTCGTTTAATATAGATACTAAATGAATTCTTTTAAATTCAAAAACTTTTTTTAAAACATTAAAGTCACATATTTTTTTTTTTAGTGCTGTATTAACAATTTCTTTACCAAAATTAATAAAATTCTCTTCTTGTGCAACGAAATCTGTTTCACAATTCACTTCTAAAAGAACCCCAAACTTATTTTTTGTTCCTGAAAAAATAGAACCTTGTAATGTAGTTCGTGCTGTTTTATTCAAAGCTTTTGATTTTCCTTTTTTTCTTAAATAATCAATAGATTTATTAATATCTCCATTTTTTTTTAATAAAGCTTTTTTACAATCTAAAATACCTACTCCAGTTAATTCTCTTAATTTTTTTACTAAATTAGACGAAATTTTCATTATTAAATCCTTGCAATAAAAAACTCTATAAAAATATATTTAATAAAAAATTTTTAAAAATAATTAAAAGAAATATTCAAAAATTTTTTAACTTTGATGATCTGATTTATTTTTTTCATTTCTTGTATTATTACATAAAACAGAAATAACATTATCCAAATAAAAATTCACTGATCGAATCGCGTCATCATTTCCAGGAATAATAAAATTTACTCCATCAGGATTAGAATTAGTATCTACAATTGAAAAAATAGGAATATTTAAATTATTTGCTTCTTTAATAGCTATATGTTCATAATCTGCATCAATAATAAAAAGACAATCTGGAATTCCTCCCATATTTTTAATTCCACCGAGGCTATTTTCTAATTTTAATAATTTTCTAGAACGCATTAATGCTTCTTTCTTTGTTAATTTATTAAATGTACCATTTTGTGATTGCATTTCTAAATCTTTCAAATGTTCTATAGATTGTCTTACAGTTTTCCAATTTGTTAACATTCCTCCTAGCCAACGATAATTAACATAATATTGTTTACACAAAATTGCTGATTTTTTTATTAAATTTGAAGCAGATTTTTTAGTACCTACAAAAAGTATTTTCCCTTTTCTAGAATGAATCTTTTTTAAATTTAATAATGCGTGATAAAACATAGGAAGCGTTTTTTCTAAATTTATAATATGAATTTTATTTCTTGACCCAAAAATAAAAGGTTTCATTTTAGGATTCCAATAACGAGTTTGATGTCCAAAATGCACACCAGCTTTAATCATATCTTTCATAGAAATTTTTATCATATATCCCTTCTTAATATTTAACAAATAAAATGAATATTTTTTATAATAATAATATTTTTTACAAAAATATTTTTTTTACCAATAATTTTTTTAAAAAAAATAAAAAACAAACATATATTATAATAAACGATATGTCAAAAATTAGAAAATTAATTATATTTACTTTTTTCTTAAAATGATAAAATATAATAATTAAAAATTAATATAAAAAAAAAATATGATTATTATAAAAAATAATTATGATATAAAAAAAATGCAAATAGTATGTAAATTAACAGCACAAGTATTAGATTTTATAAAAAAATATATTTCTGCAGGAATCAGCACAGATAAAATCAATAAGATTTGTCATAATTATATTATTGATCAAACACATTCCATTCCAGCATGCTTAGGATATCAAGGATATCCTAAATCTGTTTGTATTTCTTTAAATAATGTCGTATGTCACGGAATTCCAAATAAAAAAACGATTTTAAAAAATGGAGATATATTAAATATAGATATTGCTTTAGTAAAAGAAAATTATTTCGGAGATGCTTCTAAAATGTATACTGTAGGAAAATGTTCTAAAATAGCAAAAAAACTCTGTAAAACAACTTTAAAGTGTCTATATTCTTCTATAAAAATTGTAAAACCCGGAATAAATTTAAATGAAATTGGAAAAACAATTGAAAAAATTGCAAAAAAAAATAATTTTTCTATTGTAAAAGAATATTGCGGACATGGCATTGGAAAAAATTTTCATGAAGAACCTTATGTTCTACATTATTATGAAAAAAATCAAAACATAAAATTACAAGAAGGAATGATTTTTACTATTGAACCTATGCTTAATGTAGGAAAAAGACACATATTTCGCGAGAAAGATAATTGGACAGTTAAAACGCGCGATAAAAGTTTATCTGCTCAATATGAGCATACCATACTCGTAACTAAAACAGGATATAAAGTATTAACATTAGGTAAAAATGAAAAAATATAAATAAAATTATTAATATTTTTAAAATACAATAAAGGAAAAGATATGGAAAAAATTAAAAAAACAATAGAAAAAGCTTTTGAAAAAAAAAATACACATATAGAGAATAAAAAAGAAATATTAAACACAATAAAAAAAGTAATTAAAATGATTAACTCAGGGAAATTACGTGTTTCAGAAAAAATAAATAACAGATGGGTTACACATCAATGGATTAAAAAAGCAATATTATTATTTTTATTATATCAAAAAAACAAAATTTTTGAAGGAAAAATAACATCATATTATGATAAAATTCCATTAAAATATAAAAATTATACTGAAATAGAATTTAAAAAAGATAACATTCGATTAGTACCTTCTGCAATTATAAGACATGGTTCATTTATTGAAAAAAATACTATACTTATGCCATGTTTTATTAATATTGGCGCATACGTTGGAAAAAATAGTATGATTGATACATGGGCAACTATTGGATCATGCGCACAAATTGGAAAAAATGTACATATATCTGGAGGAGTTGGAATAGGTGGAGTATTAGAACCATTGCAAAATAATCCTACAATTATTGAAGATAATTGTTTTATAGGAGCAAGATCAGAAATAGTAGAAGGGGTAATCGTAGAAGAAGGATCAGTGATTTCAATGGGAGTTTTTATTGGAAAAAGCACAAAAATATACGATCGTGTAGAAAATAAAATTTATTATGGAAAAATTCCAAAAAACTCCGTTGTAGTTTCTGGTAATTTGCCTTCAGAAAATAAAAAATATAGTTTATATAGTGCAATAATAGTGAAAAAAGTAGATTGTAGAACGTTAAAAAAAGTGGAAATAAATAAATTATTAAGAAATGACTTTAAATAAACACTCTATAAAATAAATTTTTATACAAAATACATTTTAATATTTTCTAAAAATCGCCCAATTAAAATTATTTATTTGGGCAATAAAAATAAAAAATATTTTTATATTATTTAAAATTTACCATCACCAAAATTTTATATAAAAACTTCTCACATAACTATGTGTATAAAAATTTTCTAAAATATTAAAAAATTATTTTTAACTAATTAATATAAAAAAATTTTTAAATACAAAGATTAAATATGATAGAATAATCACTAATTTTTTATATATTAAAAATTTTTCTATAATAATCTTATAAATAAAAAAATTTTATTTTTATAGTAAAAATAAATAAAAATACTTATTTTTTTATATATAAAGAATTTTACTACAAATAAGAACAAAAAAACTTAAAATAAGTAAATAAAAATTCTATATTTTATTTAAATATCTTAAATATGCTTAAAAAATATTTTTATTTTTTAGTTTTTTTTTAATTTATATCTCTCATAATTTGTTAAATAAATTTTATTAAAAAATTTTAAAAATAATAAAAAATATTAAAATATATAAATTTCTATGATAATTACTAAAAATTATATGAAAATATATTTATATTTTTTTTATTTGAATAAAATTAAATGAAATTTTTTAAACAACACAAATAAATATTCTCATCATCAATATGAGATTTTTTTAACAAATTTGAATGCTCTTAAAAAAAATAAGTTTATCCTATTGATTAAAAATATTAAAATATTTTCTATAAAAAATCTTTCATATAAATGTAAAAAATTTCATTGATGGTAAAAATAAATAAAATATTTCTCTTTATATAAATGAATTTTATCAATTTTTCTATAAACTAAATTAATAATTTAATTAATTTAAAATACATAAATATTTCCATTAAAATTTTTCATCAACAAAATTTTCCAAAATTTAAATTAAATTTTTTTATAAAATTATATATTTTTATATAGTTTATATAAAATTATTTATATGTAATAAAAAATATATTTAATTTTTATTTTCAATATAATGTATGATGTAAATATCTATTAAAATATTAAGAATAATTCACAAATCAAATAAAATTTTTTATGTTTTTCAAAAAAAAAAAAAAAAAAAAAAAAAAGAAAAAAAAAAAAAAATGGAAAATATATACATATAAAAATTTTATTAATATAAAAAATTATATAAACATTTATTCATAATACATAAATCTCTTATCAAAATTATAAAAAATTTAATTAAATAAAATATTTTTATTATTTTTATAACACACTTAACTATAAATGATTAGAGAATAAAATATGAAAATTTTTTCAGGTGCAGAAATTGTTGTGAAATCATTAATTCATCAAGGAATAAAACATATTTTTGGTTATCCTGGAGGGGCAATTTTAGAAATATATGATGCCTTAAATTTGATGAAAAAAAAAATACAACATATTCTTGTTCGTCATGAGCAAGCTGCTACACATATGGCAGATGGTTATTCAAGATCTACAGGAAAAACAGGAGTTGTTCTCGTAACTTCAGGTCCAGGAGCAACAAATTCTATCACAGGAATAGCTACAGCATATATGGATTCTATTCCTATGGTAATTTTATCTGGTCAAGTAGAATCAAAATTGATCGGATACGACGCTTTCCAAGAATGTGATATGTTAGGAATTTCACAACCAATTGTAAAACATAGTTTTCTAGTACAAAAAATAAAAGATATTCCTAATATTATTCAAAAATCTTTTTTAATAGCTTCTAGTGGAAGACCTGGACCAGTAGTTATAGATTTACCAAAAGATATTTTATCTGCAGAAAACAAAAAACCTTATATTAGATCTACTAATGTTTCAGTAAAATCTCTTCATAAAAATAAAAAAATTAATATAAAAAAAATAAAAAAAATTATTAAAAAAATAATTCAAGCAAAAAAACCAATTATATATATTGGAGGAGGAATAATTCATTCAAATAGTTCAAAAGAATTAAAAATTTTTGCAGAAAAATTAAAAATACCTGTTACTAGTTCATTAATGGGTTTAGGAGGATTTCCTGGAACACATAAACAAAATTTAGGGATGATAGGAATGCATGGAAAATATACTGCAAATATGGGAATGCATTATTCTGATTTAATTTTTGCTCTTGGTGTAAGATTTGATGATCGAACAACAAATAACACAAAAAAATATTGTCCATCTTCAACTATTATACAAATAGATATAGATCCTACATCTATTTCTAAAACAATAAAAACACACATTAAAATTATAGGTGATCTTAAAACAATCTTAAAAAAAATCATCAAATTTTTAAATAAAATAAAAAAAAAATTTTCTGAAGAAAGATTAAAAAAATGGTGGAATAAAATCAATGAATGGAAAAAAGTTAATTTTTTCAAAGAAAATAATCAATCCGATATAATAAAACCACAACAAGTTATAAAAATACTTTCAAAATTAACATATGGAAAATTTTATATTACTTCTGATGTTGGACAACATCAAATGTTTACTGCGTTACACTATATCTTTGAAAAACCAAGACAATGGATTAACTCAGGAGGTTTAGGAACTATGGGATTTGGATTTCCTGCTGCTTTAGGTGTAAAAATTGCATTACCAAAAAAAAATGTCATGTGTATTACAGGAGATGGAAGCATACAAATGAATATTCAAGAATTATCTACAGCTATGCAATATAAAATCCCGATCATGATAGTAAATCTCAACAATAGCTCCTTAGGAATGGTTAAACAATGGCAAGATTTAATATATTTCGGAAGACATTCACATTCATATATGAAATCTCTTCCGAATTTTATTAAATTAGTAGAATCCTATGGACATATAGGAGTATCTATTTCTCATCCTAAAGAATTAAAAAAAAAATTAAAACAATCTTTAAAATATTTATCACAGAAAAAACTTGTTTTTGTAGATGTAAAAGTTGATCCCACTGCACATGTATATCCAATGCAAATTAAAGGTGGAGGAATGAATGAAATGCGATTCAAAAAATAAAAAAAAATACTCTAAAATATTAAAAATATTATTAGAAAATGAATTTGGATCATTATTACGAATTATAAATATTTTTTCAAAACAAAAAAATATTATAAAAAATATGAAAGTCATTTTAAAAAATAAAAAAAAGATTTTTGATATAACTATTGAAATAATGGAAAAAAAAAAAGAAATAAAAAAAATAAAAAAAAAATTATATACACTAATCAATGTAATAAAAATTTACGAAATAAACGATATAAATCATTTTATTAGAGAAACAATTTTAATTCATACAGAAATTAATCAAATATTTTCTAAAAGAATTAAATATCTTTTAGAAATTTTTCAAGTGAAAATAATTTATTTTAAAAAATTCGAATATATAATAGAAATATCAGAACACTATAAAAAAATTAAAAAATTTCTCAAAAAACTTAAAAAAATTGGAAAAATAATTCACATTTCTCGATCAGGAAAAAATGTTATTCCTAAAAATTAAAACCAAAAAAAAAAATTTTGAAAATAAAAATGCACATTCCAGTATTATTAAAAAAATCTATTAAAGCATTAAAAATTCAAAAAAATGGAATTTATATAGATGGAACATTTGGAGCAGGAGGGCATAGCAAATTTATTTTAAAAAAAATAAATGATTACGGAAAATTATATTCAATAGACAGAGATCCAGAATCTATTAAAATTGCAAAAAAAATTAAAGATAAAAGATTTACCATAATACATGGTTTATTTTCAAATATCTATAAATACTGTAAAAAATATAAAATCATTAAAAAAGTTAATGGAATAATACTGGATTTAGGAATGTCTTCTATGCAATTAAATAATAATAAACGAGGTTTTTCATTTAAAAAAAATGGACCATTAGATATGAGAATGAATCAAAAAAATGGAATTCCTGTATCAGAATGGTTACTTCATGTAAAAGAAAAAGAAATTGCTAAAATTTTAAAAAAATATGGAGAAGAAAAATATTACAAAAGAATAGCTTTCCATATTTTTAGAAAAATAAAAAGAAAGCCAATATTAAAAACATGTGAACTCTCAAAAATCATATCAAAAATAACACCTCGAAAAAATAAAAAATCTTCTGTAAGAACTTTTCAAGCACTTCGAATTAAAACAAATAATGAATTAAATGAATTAAAAGATTTTTTGAAAAATGTTATGAAAATACTAGCTCCTAAAGGAAGATTATGCATTATTAGTTTTCATTCATTAGAAGATCGAATTATAAAAAAATTTATGTTTCAAAATAGTAGAAAAATTCCTAATTTACCAAAAAATATTCCTTTAACAACTAAAGAATTAGAAAAACTTCATGAAAGAAAATGCAAATTAAAAGTTTTTAAAAAAATATTTTCTACAAAAGAAGAAATTTTACAAAATCCACGATGTAGAAGTGCAATTCTTAGAATTGCAGAATTAAAATAATTTTTTAAAGAAACTTATGAGAATGTAACAAATTAAATTAAAAAACAAAAAACAAAATAAAAAATATAATATATATTATATATAAAATAATTAAAACACTATTTAAAAAAAATTTAAATATAAAAAAAATATTTATGACTTCAATAATCTTAAATAAATGAGTTTAAATAATAATGCAGTGGATAAATAAAGAAATTATCGTTGGTGTAGAAATTGGAACTACTAAAATTATATCCTTAATAGGAGAAATATTAGAAAACAAAGAAATTAAAATTCTTGGACTAGGAATTTGCTCGTCAAAAGGAATAAATAAAGGAGACATTCATGATTTAGAAGCATTAATTAAATGTATTAAAAAATCTACTTCTCAAGCTGAAAAAATGGCAAATTATAAAATCAATAAAATAAATTTATCATTTTCAAATAAATATATTGATTATAAAAATGAAATTGGAATGGTTTCTATTAAAAAAAATGAAGTTACAAAAAAAGATATCAGAAAAGTAATCAAAACAGCTAAATCTATAAAAATGTATGATAAAAATCATATTTTACACATTATTCCACAAGAATATATTATTGATGAACATAAAGGAATAAAAAATCCATTAGGTTTATCAGGAATACGCATGCAAGCAAAAGTTCATTTAATTACTTCAGATTATAGCATAGAAAAAAACATTATTAAAGCAGTAGAAAAATGTAACATAAAAATTAATAAAATCATTTTTTCTGGATTAGCTTCTAGCAAAGCAATTTTAACAGATGAAGAAAAAAAACTAGGTGTTTGCATGCTTGATATAGGAGGAGGAACTATAGATATTTTAATATATATAAATGGATCTTTACAACATAGCCAAGTTATACCATATGCAGGAGATATAATTACAAAAGATATTTCATATGCATTTTCTTCATCTTTATCTGATGCTGAAAATATAAAAATAAAATATGGCTGCGCATCTAGTTTTTTACAAGAAAATCTTCATAATGTTCAAATCACAAGATCCAATAATAAATCAAAAATCTTAAATCAAGAAAAATTAACAGAAGTAATTGAATCAAGATGTTTAGAATTATTAGAAATAGTAAACTATGAAATTCATAATGTTCAAAAAAAATTAAAAAAACAAGGTTACAAATATAATTTAAATAGTGGAATAGTTCTAACAGGAGGAGTAGCAAAAACAAAATTTTTAACTGATTGTGCAAAAAGAATTTTTCAAATGCCGATTAGAATCGGACATGCAAAAAATATTCAAGGAAAAAATAATTACATACAAACACCTGAATATTCAACTGCAATTGGATTATTATATTTTAAAAAAAATAAAAAAAATAAAAAAAATAATACTTTTATTAACAAAAAAAATAATTGGTTATATATTTTAAATAATTGGTTTCATGTGAAAAATTAAAAATTTTCACCATGTAACAAATTTAGAAAATACATATAAAATTAAGGAGAATAATTTATGTTTGAACCAGTCGAAGTGAGTAATGAAGCTGTAATTAAAGTAATAGGAATAGGGGGTGGTGGAGGAAACGCAGTTGAATATATGGTAAAAGAAAAAATTGAAGGAGTAGAATTCTTTGCTATTAATACAGATGCACAAGCTTTAAGAAAAATAGAAGTAAATCAAATTATTCAAATTGGAACAAACGTTACAAAAGGATTAGGAGCTGGAGCAAATCCTGAAATTGGAAGAACTTCTGCAGAAGAAGACAAAGAAATTTTAAAAACAGCTCTAGAAGGAGCAGATATGATTTTTATCGCAGCAGGAATGGGTGGAGGGACAGGAACAGGAGCAGCTCCAGTAGTTGCAGAAGTAGCTAAATCATTAGGAATACTAACAGTCGCTGTTGTTACAAAACCTTTTCATTTTGAAGGGAAAAAAAGAATGTTATGTGCTGAACAAGGAATCTTGGAACTTTCAAAAAATGTTGACTCATTAATAATCATTCCAAATGATAAATTATTAAAAGTATTAAATAGAGGTATTTCTTTATTAGACGCTTTTAGCGCAGCAAATAATGTATTAAAAGGAGCAGTACAAGGTATAGCAGAACTAATCACTAGACCTGGATTAATGAATGTTGATTTTGCTGATGTTCGTACAGTTATGTCAGAAATGGGTTATTCAATGATGGGAACAGGAATTTCATCTGGAGAAAACAGATCAGAAGAAGCTGCAGAAATTGCAATATCTAGCCCACTTTTAGAAGATGTTGACTTATCTGGAGCTCAAGGAGTCCTGGTAAACATTACAGCAGGAATGAATTTAAGATTAGATGAATTCGAAATCGTAGGAAATACAATAAGAGCATTTTCCTCAGATAATGCAACTGTTGTTATAGGAACTTCATTAGATCCTGATATGAGCGATGAATTAAGAGTCACAGTTGTAGCAACTGGAATAGGATTAGAAAAACAAATTTCATTAAAAAAAAAAAATAAAAGCACATCAAAAAATCCCATAAAAAATTATAGAAACAATCGATTAAATTCATTAAGTTTTTCGAAAAAAAAATATGATCATGAAAACAATGAAGAAAAATTTTTTAAAAAAGATAAATCTTATTTAGATATTCCTACGTTTCTTCGAAAAAAATAAAAAATTAAAAATATCGAATGTATTCGAATAATGTAAAATTTTTTTTTAAAAATTATTATAAAAAATTTATCAAAAAGAAAAAAATAAGGAAAATAAGAAAGTAAAAATATTAAAATTTTTATAAAAAACTTAAAAGGTTGATGTTAATGAAAAATTTTGTCTCTCAAATAACACTAACTAAATCTGCAATTACACAAATAAAAAATTTGATTTTTTATAAAAACAAAAAAAATATTAAATTCAGAGTATATATTACTGGAGGGGGATGTAGCGGATTCCAATATAAATTTAAATTTGAAAAAACCTATAAAGAAAACGATATTGTAATAAAACAATCACATATTAAAATAATTATTGATCCAATTAGCTTACAATATTTAATAGGAGGGGAAATTGATTACGTTGAAGATTTAAATGGAGCAAAATTTATTGTGAAAAATCCAAATGCAAAAACAAAATGTAGTTGCGGAGTATCTTTTGGTTTATAATATATTAAATTAATAATAAAATTACTAAAAACGTAAAATTTTTTTGTAAAATATTACAAATTATTTTTAAAAAAAATATTTAAATAAATAAAAATAATTAATCTTTATAATATTATAAACATTCAAAAATATTAACAATATTAAACTCTTATTTAAAAATATTAAATATTTTTAATAAAAAAAATGTCTATTGAAATTTTTATATAAAATAAAATTTTTATGAAAATTTAAAATTTATTAAAAAAATTTGATGTTATGTATAAAATGATCTTAAACATAGCATCAAAAATAAAAAAGTAAAACACTCTATAAAAAAAATACTTAAAAAATCAATAAACATAATCTATATATATATCATTCTCAATCATCTTATTTTAAGTTTAACAAATCAGTAATAGTTCCTTCAGATATTTTTGCTGCAGAATTAATAGATTCATATAAAGTAGGATGAGCATGTATTGTTAAAGAAATATCAGAAACATCACATCCCATTTCTATTCCTAAAGTAATTTCACCTAATAATTCTCCAGCGTTTCTTCCAACAATAGAACCACCAATAATCTTTTTTGTATTTTTATCAAAAATTAACTTTGTCATTCCATATGAAGAATTAGAAACACATGCTCTACCAGAAACACTCCAAGGAAAAATTGATTTTTCATATTCTATATCATTTTTTATTGCTTCTTCTTCTCCCATTCCAACCCAGGCTATTTCAGGATCAGTATAACAAATATTAGGTATTATATTAGTATCAAAAAAATGATTTTTACCAGAGATTACTTCTGCTGCAATATGACCTTCATAAATTCCTTTATGTGCAAGCATAGGATTTCCAGAAACATCACCAATTGCAAATATATTTTTAATGTTTGTACGACATTGCTGATCAGTTATAATGAAACCTCTTTTATCTAAATCAATATTCACATTTGTAAGATTTAAATTTGTATTTGGAAATCTCCCAATAGAAACTAGTATTACATCATATTTATTTTCATAATAAATACCATTTTTCTTCGTTTTAACAAAAAATTTACTATCCAAAGATTCAATTTTTTCTATATAGGTATCTAATAATAGATTAAATTTTTTATTAATTGAATTTATGAAAAAAGAACTTACATCAAGATCACAAGAAGGTAAAATTCTATCAGAATTTTCAATTATATCAATTTTAGCACCTAAAGAACTATATACAGTAGCCATTTCTAAACCAATTATTCCTCCTCCAATTATTAACATTTTACGTGGAATAAATGGTATTTTTAAAGCATCTGTAGAGTTCCATATATTTTTATTTTCATTATCTATAGAAGATAATTTTATTGGAGTAGATCCAGAAGCAATAATAATATTTTTGCACTGTACATTAATATTAGAATCTTTATGTTTTATAAAAATTTCTTTTTTATTAATAAAAGATGCTTCACCATGAATAACTTTTAATTGTCTTTTATCTGCTAAAATTTTTAAACCATGATTCATTTTTCTTATTATATTTTTTTTCCATAAATTTAACTTTTTTAAATTAAAAGATAATTTATGAGAAAATATTTCTAAATCACAAAATTCATCGTACTCTTTTAAAAATTTTGAAAAATGCAATAAAGCTTTAGAAGGAATACAACCAACATTTAAACAAACTCCTCCTAAAACAGGTTTTTTTTCAATTAAAATTGTTTTTATTCCTAAGTCAGATGCTCTAAAAGCAGCAGAATATCCTGCAGGACCTCCGCCGATTATAGCTAAATTTGTATTTATAACTTTTTTATTCATATTTAAAAATTTCCAAAAATTAAAAATGTTTTAAGATGTTAAATCAGATAAATTAAAAAAAAATTTTATAAAAATTTTTTAAATTTTTATTAAAATTTTTTATAAATAAAGCGCCATCTACTCCATCAATCACTCGATGATCATATGATAAAGATATTGGTAATAATAAACGAGGAATAAATTTATTTTTTTTCCATAATGGTTCAATTTTAGCTCGAGATACTCCTAATATCGCTACTTCTGGAAAATTGATAATAGGAGTGAATTCCATTCCTCCAAAACCTCCTAAATTAGAGATTGTAAAACTACTATCTTTCATTTCGTGTATTAACAACGTATTTTTTTGCGCTTTTTTTGATAAAGAAATTAACTCACTAGAAATCTCTAAAATTGTTTTTTGATTTACATTTTTCAAAACTGGAACAATAATTCCATTTTCAGTGTTTACAGCTATTCCTATATTAATTTCTTTTTTTAAAATAATTCGATCTTTTTTTTTATGCAAATAACTATTAAATTTTTTATATTTAATTAAGTTTATCGAAATCGCTTTTATAATAAAAGGTAATAACGTTAATCTGATATTTTTTTTATTTAAATTTTTATTCACTTTTTTTCTAAAATTTTCAAGACTAGTTATATCAATTTTATCAAACTGAGTAACATGAGGAATATTTTTCCAATTTTCTGATAAACGCGAACCAGAAAATTGTTGTATTTTACTTAAATATATTATTTCTTCTCTTGAACTTAAAGAATGTGTTTTACCTTTTTTATCTATATTTTTCAAATCATCATTTTGTAAATTAATTTTTTTCAAATGAGAAAAATATTCTTGCACGTCTTTCTTTAAAATTCTATTTTTTCTTCCTGAACCTTTAATATCCAAAATTGAAATATTTAACTTACGACATAATCTTTTTATTGAAGGCGATGAATATGTGGAATAAAAATTTTTTTTTTCTTTTTTTTCATTATATATATTAGAATCATTATTCACAGAATGAATAGATTTCACATCCTTGTTTTTAGCAGTAAAATTGTTAATATCTTCTTTCTGATTTTTTTTCTCAAAAATTTTTAATGTAACAATTGGAGAATCAATTTTCACTATATCACCAATTTTAACATCAATGCTTTTTATTATACCATGATATAAAGATGGAACTTCTATTGATGCTTTTTGACCTTCTACAATAATCAAACCTTGATCTACATTTACTTCATCATTTATTTTTACTAAAACTTCAATTACTTCCGCTTCTTCTATCCCAATATCAGGTACTTTAATAACAACGTTCACTTTAATTTATACTCCTATACTAAACGCGGATTTATTTTATCAATATTAATATTAAATTTTTTAATAGCGTCTAAAACTACTTGAACATCTATTTTTCCGAATTTAGATAACTCTTTTAATACTGCTATAACGATATAATGTTCATCAATTTCAAAATATTGACGTAAATTTTCTCGACTATCTGAACGACCATAACCGTCAGTTCCTAATACACTATAAGATATAGAAGGAACATATTTTCTAATTTGTTCAGCATATAACTTCATATAATCTGTTACAGCAAGAGCAATATTATTATTCATAATTTTAGAAACATATGGAACTTTAGATTTTTGAGCAGGATGTAACATATTCCAGCGATCGCAATCTTGCCCATTTCTAGCTAACTCTGTAAATGATGTGACGCTATAAACATCTGAACCAATATTATAACTTTCAAATAAAATTTTCGCAGCTTTTCGTACAAGATTTAATATAGCACCAGATCCTAATAATTGTATAGAATAATATTTACTAGAATATTTTTCTAATTTATATATTCCTTTGCAAATACCTTCTTGTGATTTTTTTAATAAACCTGGCATATAATAATTTTCATTTGTTACAGTAATATAATAATAAATATTTTCTTGTTTGCATCCGTACATTCTTTCCATACCATTCTGAATAATTACTGCTAATTCATAAGAATAAGCTGGATCATAAGATATACAATTAGGAACTGTTAAAGAATAAATATGACTATGCCCATCTTCATGCTGTAAACCTTCTCCATTTAAAGTTGTTCTTCCAGATGTTCCTCCAATTAAAAATCCTCTAGCTTGCTGATCTCCAGCTGCCCAGCATAAATCGCCAACTCTTTGAAATCCAAACATAGAATAATAAATATAAAAAGGAATCATTGGAAAATCATTTGTACTATATGAAGTAGCAGCAGCTAACCAAGATGATAAAGCTCCTAATTCGTTAATTCCTTCTTGTAATATTTGACCATTTATATCTTCTTTATAATAAGATAGAATACCTTTATCCTGAGGAATATAATTTTGACCATATAAATTATAAATTCCGATTTTTCGGAAAAGATCTTCCATTCCAAATGTACGAGCTTCATCAGCAATAATAGGTACAATTCTTTTATTAATCTTATTATTATTTAAAAGTATATACAAAATTCTAACAAAAGAAATAGTTGTCGAGATTTTTTTTTTATTCTCTTGTAAAACAGAAGAAAAATCTTCTAAAGTAGGAATAAATATTTTTTCAGAAAAGTATTTTCTTCTTTCTGGAATATATCCTCCTAATTTTTTTCTCTGAGCATGCATATATTTATATTCAATTGAATCATTTGAAAAAGAAACATATGGTAAATTCTTTAATTCTACATCTGAAACTGGAATTTTAAATGAATTTCTAATATATTTTAGATCTTCTAAACGAATATCTTTAGTTTGATGAGCAATATTTTTCCCTTCAATGTTTTTTCCCATACCATATCCTTTAATTGTATGAAAAAATATTACTACAGGTTTATTTTTAATGCTTTGTGCTAATTTTAAAGCAGAATAAATTTTTTTAAAATCATGTCCTCCTCGATTTAATTTCCAAATTTCTTCATTAGTCATATTTTCTACAATTTTTAAAGTTTCTGGATAACGACCAAAAAAATTTTTACGAATATATTCTCCATCTTTTGATCTAAAAGTTTGATAATCACCGTCTAAAGTTTCATTCATTAATTTTACTAACTTCCCACTAATATCTTGTTTTAATAATTTATCCCATCGACTTCCCCAAATCACTTTAATTGTTTTCCAACCAGCTCCCTTGAAAATACTTTCGAGTTCATTAATAATTTTCCCATTTCCATTTACTGGACCATCTAATCTTTGTAAATTACAATTAATGATAAAAACTAAATTATCTAATTTTTCACGAGCAGCAATATTGATTGCTCCTTTAGATTCTGGTTCATCCATTTCTCCATCTCCTAAAAACGCATACACTTTTTGATGATCTGTATTCTTTAAACCTCTATTTTTTAAATATTTTAAAAATTTCGCTTGATAAATAGCGCAAATTGGTCCTAAACCCATAGAAACCGTTGGAAATTGCCAAAAATCAGGCATTAACTTCGGATGAGGATAGGATGGCAATCCTTTTCCATGAACTTCTTGTCTAAAATTATTAAGTTGCTCTTTTGATAATCTTCCCTCTAAAAAAGCTCTTGAATAAATTCCAGGAGAAATATGTCCTTGAAAATAAATTATATCTCCTAAATTAAAATTATTTTTTGCATGAAAAAAATGGTTAAAACAAACTTCATAAATAATTGCTGAAGATTGAAAAGATGCTAAATGACCTCCTAAATTTAAATTTTTTTTAGAAGCTCGCAAAACCATCATAATTGCATTCCAACATACATGAAAACAAATTTTTTTTTCTAATTTTAAATCTCCTGGATAATTTAATTCTTCTATATCAGAAATAGTATTAATATAATCTGTATACATATTTCTCTTTTTTTGAAAAACATTAATACTTTTATATTTTTTAAATATTTTTTTTATTAAAAAAATATATCTTGGAACTCCATCTTGTTTAATAACTTCATCTATTGAATCTAACCATTCTTTGGTTTCAAGAGGATCTATATCAATTTCCTTATCATTCTTCATATACACTTAAATTTCTCCGTTTTGTATGAAAAAATAAATTTTATTTACAATTAAAAAAAATTTTATTTAAATGATTAAATAAAAAATTTACATTAAATTAAAATTTAATATCTTTATTTAAAAATTTTAAAATAAATAATAAATAAAAAAATATAGTTTAAATTATTTAAATAAATAATTTTTTTTATTTTTTAAACAAAAAAAAACAAAAAAAATTTATCAAATATAAATATTTTATTTAAATTTATTTATATAAATAAAATATATGAAATTTATATTTCAATTTTTATATAATTTTATCAAAAAAAAAATTCTTAATAAATAATTTAAATAAAATACTTCTCAATATTTTTTTTTACCAAATATTTATTTTCTTAACCAAAAAACTTGAATTTATTTTTATTTTTAAAAAAAATATTTTTTAATTATATTTTATAAAAAAAAAATATAACAAATATTTTATCAAAATAATCATATTTAATATGAAAAATTTTATTAAATATAATAAATATAAAAAATTTTACATCTTTCTTCGTCTTAAAATTTAAGAATAATGATCTTTAATATCCTCATCAGTAAATACAGGCCTTTTAGTATTTTTAAAATATTTATTATTAATAGAAAATTTATAATTTGTTTGTGTATTCGCATTCGCATATGGACTAAAATGAGAAAAACTAATTTTACTCAATTCTGAAACAACTTCATATTTTAATGACTCTAACATATTTGAAAAAATAATAAAAGATTCACGTTTATATTCTAATTTAGGATCTTTTTGCGCATATCCTCTTAAATGTATTCCTTGTCTTAAATATTCCATATCAGATAAATGTTCTTTCCAAAAAAAATCTAATTTCTGCAACATAATAGATTTTTCTATATTTCTCATATTATTAAAACCAATTAAACTTTCTTTAATAAAATAATTTTTTTTAAAAACTTTTATAATAATATTTAAAATATCAATTTTTTTATAAATTTTTTTGTTATCTAAAAAATTTTTAAAAAAAATTGTGATAGAAAAATTTTCAGATAAATTTTTTTCTATTTTGTAAAAATCAAAATTCCTTAAAGATATTTTCTTAATACGAATAAAATTTTTCACTATAGATAAAAATACATCTTTAGATATATCAGAAATAGTATTCTTAATATCTTTTTTATTAATTAGTATATTCCTTTGCTTATAAATTACTTTTCTTTGTTCATTAATTACATTATCATACTCTAAAAGTTGCTTACGAATATCAAAATTTCTATTTTCTACTTTTTTTTGTGCATTTTCTATTGCTTGACTCACCCATTTATTTTCAATAGATTCCCCATATTCCATTCCAATCGCACGCATAATTTTTATTATTTTTTCTGATGCAAAAATTCTCATTAAATTATCTTCCATAGAAACATAAAATCTTGAAGAACCACAATCCCCTTGACGACCAGATCTTCCTCGTAATTGATTATCAATCCTTCTAGATTCATGTCTTTCTGTACCAATAACATGTAGTCCACCAACCGATAAAACTAAATTATGATTTCTTTCCCATTTATTTTTTTTAAAATCAAAGTTATTATTTTTATTTTTTGTCTCTTTATCCAATGCCTGATGTTCAAAATATCCTCCTAAAATGATATCTGTTCCTCGACCAGCCATATTAGTTGCAATAGTTACAGCTCCTAATTTTCCAGCTTCAGAAATAATTTTTGCTTCTTGTTTATGAAATTTTGCATTTAAAACATTATGTTTGATATTTAAATTTAATAAACTCTGAGAAATCATTTCAGATTTTTCTATAGAAATAGTTCCTACTAAAACAGGTTGTTTCTTCACATAACATTTTTTTATATCTTCTATAATAGCTTCAAATTTTTCTTTTTCTGTTAAATAAACTAAATCAGGAAGATCTTCTCTAATCATCGAGCAATTAGTAGGTATAACTACAGTATCTAAATTATAAATCTCACGAAACTCAAAAGATTCTGTATATGCAGTACCAGTCATGCCTGATAATTTTTTATATAAACGAAAATAATTTTGAAAAGTGATGGCAGCTAAAGTTTTATTTTCATTTTTTATAAAAACATTTTCTTTTGCTTCTATTGCTTGATGCAGTCCATCTGACCATCTTCTTCCTGGCATGATACGACCAGTATGCTCATCTACTATAATAATTTCATTTTTTTTAACTATATAATCAACATTTTTCGTAAATAACTTATGAGCACGTAAAGAAGCCAGAACATGATGCAAAAGTTTTATATTCTTCGCAGAATACAAAGATTCATGGGTTTCCATAATATTTTTTTCTACTAATATATTTTCAATTTTTACTAAACCTCTTTCTGTTAAATGTACTTGTCTTGTTTCTTCATCTAAAAAAAAATCTCCCGTTCCAGTAAAATCTTCAGTATCTTCTTTTTCTTGTTGAACTAAATGAAAAATAATTTTATTAATTGTTATATATAATTTCGAATAATAATCATCTTCTCCCGAAATAATTAAAGGAGTTCTAGATTCATCGATTAAAATAGAATCTACTTCATCAATTAAAGCGTAACTCAAACTTCTTTGAACTTGCTCATGAGGAGAAATCACCATATTATCTCTTAAGTAATCAAAACCAAATTCATTATTAGTTCCATATGTTATATCTGCAGAATAAGCTTTTTTTTTTTCATGAAAAGATAAATTTGATAAATTTAGTCCTACAGTTAAACCTAAAAATTCAAATAATATTTTATTTTTATTCGCATCTCTGTGTGCTAAATAATCATTCATGGTTACAATATGAACTCCCTCTCCTGTAAGAGCATTTAAATATGCAGGAAGAGTGGCTGTTAATGTTTTTCCTTCACCTGTTTTCATTTCAGCAACACATTGATTATGTAATACAATGCCTCCTAATAATTGAACATCAAAATGACGCATATTAAATACCCTTTTACTTGCTTCTCTCACAGTAGCATAAGCTTCTACTAATAAATCATCTAAAGTTTCATTTTTTTTTAAACGCTTAATAAAAATTTTTGTATTTTCTTTTAATCTCTCATCAGTAAATTTTTTATATAACTTTTCTAATTCATTAATCTTTTTCACAATAGGATTTAATTTATTTAATATTTTTTCATTACGACTTCCAAAAATTCTCTTCAAAAAATTAAAAAACATTTCTTTTTCTCTTATATAAAAATTTTTATTAATATATGAAAATTTTTTAATATACTTTTCTAAAAACATTGAATCATATAATAAAAAATTATAATTCATGTATTTATTTAAAACACTCAAAAAATTATAAAAAAATTAAAATATTCTTCTTCTCTCTATATAAATTTTAAATAAAATTTTAAAAAATTTTTATAATCACTAATATTTTTTAAGAGTTATCATAAATAATAATAAAATACTTTAAAAAAAAAGTTATAAAAAAAATAATTTATTACATTTTATTTCAAAATTTTTAGCATATTGAACAGATAATAAATACAAACCTTTTGATAATACCGTGGGACCACATAAACTTTTATCTTTAGATTTTAAAAGATCTAATAACCAAGATTTTTTTTTCTTCAATCGACCAATTTCAATTAAAGATCCTACAATATTTCTCACCATATGATATAAAAAAGAATTTGCAGTAATATCAATAATGATAAATTTTTTTTTATATTTATATATATTAATATTTTTTATTTCTCTCCACGGCGTTGAAGACTGACAACCAGACGCTCGAAATGAAGAAAAATCATTTTCTCCAATTAAAAATTTGCTAGATTGATTCATTTTATCAACATCTAAAGAAAAAAAAATATGATTAACTCTATTTCTCAAAATAGAAGATCTAATACAATTATTATATATAATATAACGATAACTTCTAGAAAGAGCAGAATAACGTGCATGAAAATCTTCTGAAACATATTTTGCCCAAATAATAGAAATATCTTTTGGTAAAAAACTATTTACACCAAAAATCCAGGAATGAATATTTCGAAAAAATTTAGTTTCAAAATGTATCACTTGATTTAAAGCATGAACTCCAGAATCTGTTCTTCCTGCACAAAATATATTAATTTTTTCATTAGCTATTTTCGATATAGCATATTCTAACTTATTTTTAATTGAAAATTTTTTTATATGACTTTCCCAACCAAAATACTTACTTCCATCATATTCAACTCCACAAGCTAATTTCATAATTTTATAACCTTTTTAAAATTTATATATCTTGATTCATTCAGTATTAAAACATAAAAAATTTAAAAAAATCTTATAAAATTTATTATTTTAAAAAAATTATATACAATATTAATAAATAAATAATTTAAAAAAATATTTAATTTCATATTATAAACTTCTAATATATATTTAAAAATTAATAAAATTCTATTTTATTAATTTTATTTAATTGCAGTAAAAATATTAATAAAATAAAAAGGAAAAAACGTGAAAAAAAAAAAAAAATATAAAAAATCTTCTTTGAGTATTTTATCATTAGCTGGAGTAAATTCTTATAAAAAAAAAAAAAATGAAAAATATATGAATGCTAATCAAATAAAACACTTTACAAAAATTCTTGAAACATGGAAAGAACAATTAAATAAAAATAAAAAAAATATTTATCATGTATCAAAAAAATCATCTAACTTTCCTGATCCAGTTGATCGAGCAGTACAAGAAGAAGAGTTTAATTTAGAATTATTAAATCAAGATCGAGAAAATAAATTAATTAAAAAAATTGAAAATACATTAAAAAAAATACAAGAAAAAGAATTTGGATATTGCTCTTCTTGTGGAGTCAAAATAGGTATTAAACGACTAGAAGCAAGACCAACAGCTCATTTATGCATTGATTGTAAAACTCTAGAAGAAATTCGCGAAAAACAAATTCTTGGATAAAAAAAAAGATAGTGAAAACGATTAATTCAATTTCACTATCATTTAATATTAATTTAATTTCATTTAAAATTAAATAATAAATATATCATAGATTAATTATAATCTTACAAATATTCAATATATATTCAAATAAAATACTTTAAAATAAATAATATGATAATAATTCCTAAAAAAAACCATAACATATCTCGAAAAAAAATCAGCAAAAACGCATTAAAAATTTTATGTAGATTAAAAAAATCAGGATATCAAGCTTATCTTGTTGGAGGAAGCGTTCGTGATTTAATTATAGGAAATCAACCCAAAGATTTTGATTTAGTCACCAATGCAACTCCTTTTGAAATACAAAAATTATTTAAAAATTGCAGACTCATTGGAAGAAGATTTCAAATTGCTCATATTATGTTTAAAAAAGAAATCATTGAAGTATCAACTTTTAGAGGAAATAACCAGCATCATAAAAAAAAAAGGTATAAAAAAAAAGAAAAATTCGGAATTTTATTAAGAGATAATGTTTTTGGAGGAATAGAAGAAGATGCAGAAAGAAGAGATCTAACTATAAATACTTTATATTTAAATATATTTGACTTAAGTATTCGAGATTATGTTGGAGGTATTAAAGACATTAAAAAAAAAATAATTCGTTTAATTGGAGATCCTGAAACGAGATATCGTGAAGATCCTGTTAGAATTCTTCGAGTAATTCGTTTTTCAGCGCAATTAAAAATGAAAATAGAAAAAAAAACAGCAATAGCAATTCCAAAATTAGCAAAATTACTTTCTTATGTTCCTGGGGCAAGATTATATAATGAACTTAATAAACTTCTACAAACAGGATTTGGATATCAAGCATATAAAAAACTAAAAAAATTTTGCTTATTAAAACGAATTTTCCCTTTTCCATTTTTAGATTATAATAAAAAAATAAATTTTTTAATTAATAAATTAACAATTAATGTTCTAAAAAAAAATGATCAAAAAATTCAAAAAAAAAAAAAAATTAATCCTGCTTTTTTATGGTCTGCAATATTATGGTATCCGTATTTTATAAATACAATCAAGATAAAAAAAAAAAAAAAAATGACATATAAAGATGCTTCATATATATCTTTAAAAAAAATTTTAAAAAAGGCATCTTATATGCTATCTATACCAAAACAAATTATTTATTCTATACGAGAAATTTGGAAAATAATCAATATTATTACATATCATAAAAAAAATTTATTTTACCAAATAAAAAAAAACAAAAAATTTTATGAAGCTCATAATTTATATATCTTAAAAAAAAATATTGAAAAAAAAATTAATTTTAAAAAAAAATTAATAAAATAATTTTTAAAAATATTTTTACTTTTTTAATTTTTTAAAACAATGTAAGAATTTTATTTTTTATTAAAATATAAATTGAGAAAATTTCAAAAAATATCATACATAGTATATATTATAATGAAAATATAAATAATATTTTTTATATATAAAAAATTTTCAATATCTTTAAATATAAATTTTTTTTAAATTTTTAATTTTGTATTGCTTTTCTAAAAATAAATATTTCTTTTATAAATAAAAATATTTATATGAAAAAATACATAAATATCTTCCAATATTTCTATCACTATTCATAGATATCTGTAATTTGTATAAAACTCATGATGTAAGTAAATGATAAAATATTTTCATGAAATTATTAAAATAATTCTATTATTCTTTATAGGTTCAAAAATCTATTTTTGATCCAAATAAAGAAAATTTAAATATATTTTATTTATTAAAACCATTCAAAATAAAAATTTTTTATAGCTAATTATTTATTAAATTTAATAATATATCCAAAATAAAACAAAAATATTTTTTTATATTAAAATTAAAAATAAATGTTAATTTTTTTTTTTAAAATTCATGAATTTTATTAAAATTATTCTATTAATAAATAAAATAAAAATATTAACTATAAATATTTAATAAAAAAAATAATCTGTTAAATTATAATTAAGAAAAAAATTTTTATTTAAACATTCTGTAAGTTTATATAACAGTTTTTATATATAAATAATTAAAAAAAATAATTAAACTAAAAAAAAAGGAAAAAAAATGATCAACGTATTAAAATTTGGGGGAACATCATTATCTAATTCAAAAAATATCCTTTTAGTATCAAAAATAATTATAAAAAAATTCAAAAAAAAAAAAATAGCAGTAGTTTTATCAGCTCCAGCAAATATTACAAATATTTTAGAAAAATCTATTGAACTAGCTATTCAAAAAAAAAATTATAAAAAAGAAATTCAAAAAATACATGAAAAATTTTATAAAATAGTAGAAGAAATTTCTTTAACAAATGAAAATTTTTTATTGAAAAAAGTAAAATCTAAAATAAATCAAGAAATGAAATTTCTTCAAAAAATGTTGAAAAGTATATATTTTTTAAATAAATGTCCAAAAAAAATTTTTGCAATAATTGTATCTAAAGGAGAAATATTATCTACAAAAATTATGGAAAATATTTTAATTTCTAAAAATTATAATACTTTTATCATTAATCCTATAAAAAATCTAATTTCTAATGGAGATGCTTTAGATTCCTATGTTAATATACATGATTCAAAAAAAAATATTAAAAAACTAAATATTGTTAAAAAATCTATCATTTTAATGCCAGGTTTTATTGGTGGAAATTATAAAAAAGAATTAGTTTTATTAGGAAGAAATGGATCAGATTATTCAGCAGCTGTTTTATCTGCATGTTTAAAAGCAAAATCCTGTGAAATATGGACTGATGTTGATGGAATATTAACTTGTGATCCAAAAATAGTACCTAATGCAAAAATAATTTCTAATATTTCATACAATCAAATTATCAATTTATCAAATCTAGGAGCGAAAGTTTTACACCCTAAAACAATTTCTCCGTTAAAAAAACTAAACATTCCATGTTATGTGAAAAATACTTTTAATGAATCTAAACGTGGAACAAAAATTGTAAAAAATTCAAAACAAAAAAAAAATAAAAATTATTCAAGCATTACATATATAAAAAATATTTGTAGTTTTTCTATAAAATCTAAAAACACAAAAAAAATAAATAAAGTATATAAAAAAATATTAAATAAACTAAAAAATCAAAAAATTTATTTTTTTTCATCAATAAAAACTATCAATCAAAAATATATTAATCTGTATATAGAAAAAAAATATTATAAAAAAATAAAATATATATTAAAAAAAAAAATTTTTAAACAAGAAAATTATAAAAAAAAAATAAAAACTAAAAAAAAACTATCTATCATATCTCTCATTCATTCCAAAAACTCTCAAAAAAATAAATTATCAAATCATATACAAAAATTTTTAAACCGCTATAAAATTAAAATTATTAATGTAATTAGTAATCAATCAAAAAATATAATTTCATTTATTATAAATTCTAAAAATACAAATAAAACAATAAAATTGTTACATAAAATTTTATTAAACAAAGTAAAAACTATAGAAATTTTTTTATTAGGTATAGGAGGAATAGGAAAAACATTACTAAAACAAATCTCACAAGAAAAAAGAAATTTAAAAAAAAGAAATTTAGCATTAAAAATTTTTTTAATAGCAAACTCAAAAAAAATACTTTTCAATAAAAAATCAATTAAAATTGAATCATGGAAAAAAGAATTTCTAAACAATGGAAAGACATATCCTCAACAAGAAGAATTAATTAAAAAAATAAGCAAAATTATCAAAAAAAATAACTATATTAATCCAGTGATTATTGACTGTACTTCTAGTAAAGCAATTTCAAAACAATATTTTAATTATATAAAAAATAGATATCATGTTATTACTTCAAATAAAAAATTTAATACAGGAAATTTAAAAAATTATAAAAAAATAAGAAAACTTGCATGTAAAATGAATAAAAAATTTTTATATGAAACAAATGTTGGAGGTGGATTACCAATTATTCAAACAATAAAGAATTTTGTAAAAACAGGAGATAAAATCTCATACTTTAAAGGTATTTTATCAGGTTCATTATCTTTTATTTTTGGAAAATTAGAAGAAGGAATGTTATTTTCAGAAGCTATTCAACAAGCACATCAAAAAGGATTTACAGAGCCTGATCCAAGAGAAGATTTATCAGGATTAGATGTAGCAAGAAAACTTTTGATTATTGCTCGTGAAATAGGACATTCATTAGAACTTCAAGATATACAAATTCAAAAAATCCTACCAAAAAAAATAAATAAAAAAAATAATGTTAATGAATTCTTTCAAGAAATAAAAAAATTTGATGAATACTTTTTAAATCAAATTGATTCTGCAAAAAAAAATGAAAAAAAAATAAAATTTATTGGTACGATTAATCAAAATGGAATATGCAAAATAAAACTTTCAAAAATAAATAAAAATGATCCATTATATAACGTCAAAGATGGAGAAAATGCATTATCCTTTTATAGTAAGTATTATCAACCTATTCCATTAGTAATAAAAGGATATGGAGCAGGAAAAGAAGTTACTGCATCTGGTGTTTTCTCTGACTTATTAAATACTATTTAATATATGGAAAATATATCAAAATGATTAAAATATATGCACCTGCATCTATTGGAAACTTAGGAGTTGGATTTGATATTCTAGGAGCTGCAATCACTCCAATAAATAATAAAATTTTAGGGGATATTATTACTATTCAATCATCTCATCAATTTCAATTAACTAATATTGGAAAATATGCCCAAGAAATACCACAATATAATAAAAAAAATATTGTATGGAAAGCATGTAAACTATTTTTTGAAAAAATCCAAAAAAAAAATAAAATACATATCATACTTGAAAAAAATTTACCTATTAGTTCAGGACTTGGATCTAGCGCATCGTCTATTGTATCAACGTTGGTTGCATTAAATATTTTTTTTAATTATCCTTTAAAAAAAAAAAAATTATTACAAATGATGGGTTCCTTAGAAGGAGAAATCTCTGGTGAAAAACATTACGATAATGTAGCTCCTTCATATCTTGGAGGCATCCAATTAATCTTAAATACAAAAAAAAATATTTCTAATAGTATTCCTTATTTCAAAAAATGGTTTTGGATTATTGCCTGGCCTGGGATAAAATTGTCTACTTCACAATCTCGATCTATCCTTCCAAAATTATATAAACGAAAAACATGTATTCAATACGGGAAAAATATCTCACAATTCTTATATTCCTCGTATACTAATCAATCAGATTTAGCAATTTCTTCTATGAAAGATGTTATTGCAGAACCTTTTAGAAAAAATTTAATTCAAGGATTCTTAAAACATAAAAAAAATTTAAAAAAAATTGGTTCTTTAGCTTATGGAATTTCTGGATCTGGACCAACGTTATTTTCAATTACAGAAAATAAAAATATTGCAAAAAAAATTCAAAAATATTTTTTAGAAAATTATATTCAAGAAAAAAATGGATTTTCTTATATTTGTACCATAGATTCTTTTGGTGCAAGAGAGGTTAAATAAAAAAATATGAAATTATATAATCTTAAAGATATAAAAGAACAAGTAAACTTTTCTCAAGCAGTCAAACGAGGTTTAGGAAGAAAACAAGGATTATTTTTTCCAGAAACAATACCAAGAATTTCTAAAAAAAAAATAAAAAAATTAATTAATGAAACTTTCATTACGAGAAGCCAAAAAATTTTATCAATCTTTATAGGTTCTGAAATAGAAAAATCAATCATCAATAAAAGTATTCAAAAAGCATTTTCTTTTCCAGGTCCAAAAATTTCTTACATTACAAAAAAAATCTTATGCTGTGAACTTTTTCATGGACCGACGTTAGCTTTCAAAGATTATGGAGCTAGATTCATGGCTCAAATACTATCTTTATTAAATACAGAAAAAAAATCTATCACTATATTAACAGCGACATCAGGTGATACAGGAGCAGCAGTAGCACATGCATTTTATAAAATGAAAAATATTAGAGTAGTAGTTCTTTATCCAAAAGGGAAAATTAGCAAAATACAAAGAAAATTATTTTGCACTTTAGGACATAATATTACTACAATTGCAGTAGATGGAAGTTTTGATGAATGTCAAAAATTAGTTAAAAAAGCATTTAATGATATAGAAATAAAAAAATATACACAACTGAACTCCGCTAATTCAATTAATATTAGTCGTTTACTTGCGCAAATTTGTTATTTTTTTGAAATATTTCATTTAATCCCTGAAAGCATTCATAATAAAATCATTATTTCAGTTCCATGTGGAAATTTTGGAAATCTCACTGCTGGATTAATAGCAAAATCTATGGGATTACCAGTAAAAAAATTTATATTATCTACAAACTCAAATAATACCGTTCCTAGATATTTAAAAACAGGAATATGGAATCCATACAAAACAATTTCAACTATGTCAAATGCAATGGATATTAGCAGACCAAATAATTGGCCTAGAGTCCAAAAAATACTTCAAAAAGAACAATGGAAAATAAATAAACATTTAGAATATGGATCTGTATCAGAAGAATCAACAAAAAAAAATATCAAAGAATTATTTAAAAAATTTAATTATATCTCTGAACCTCATGCTTCTGTTGCATATACTCTATTAAAAAAATCAATTAATAAAAAAGATTTATATGGAATCTTTTTAGGGACAGCACATCCAATTAAATTTCAAGAAACAGTAGAAAAAATTTTACAAATAAAATTACAAAAACCGCAAGTAATATCTAAAATTATTCATTTAAAAGAATTATCATATAATATTAAACCAAATTTTAATACATTAAAAAAAATCTTAATAAATCATCAATAAAAATAAAATAGAGAGGAGTATATCCTCTCTAAAAATTTTATACATTAAAAAGAAAATGAATAATATCTCCATCATGAACTATATAATCTTTACCTTCTAATCTTAATTTTCCAAATTTTTTTGCATGATTTTCAGATTTATATTTTATAAAATCTAAATAACTAATAACTTTAGCGCGGATAAAACCTTTACTAAAATCACTATGAATTACTTTAGCTACTTGAATAGCTCGAGAATTTTTTAAAAAAGGCCAAGCTCTAATTTCTTTTTTCCCAACAGTAAAAAATGTTTCTAAATTTAACATTTGATAAATAGATCGAATAATTTTAGAAATATCATTATTTTTTTTAATTTTAGATTGATTTTTATGAAATAAATGTGGAAAAATCATTTGAGTATGATCATTTTTTAAAAAATCTTTAAGTTTATTTAATAAGATATTGTTTTTTTGATTTAAATCAGCGTTTATTAAAAATAAAGTAGGTTTTAACGTTAAAAATTTAAAACGTTTAATATAAGATAGTTCTATTGAAGATAATTTTAACGTTTTCAAAAAAGAAAACTTCTGTAAATGTAATAAACATTTTTTTAAAATTTTTTTTTCTTGTAAAACTAAATCTTTATTAAAATTTTTATAATTTTTCTTTAATAAAAGATTTTTTTCACATACTTCTATATCTGAAAAAATTAACTCTGTATTAATTATTTCAATATCATGAAGAGGATCGATTTTATTTTCAACATGTAAAATATTTTCCTTTTGGAAAGTTCTCACAACATGGATTAAAGAATCTACCTCACTAATTTGACTTAAAAATTTATTTCCCAAACCTTCTCCTTGAGAAGCTCCTTTCACTAATCCTGCAATATCAACTATTTTTACAAATGTTCGTATAACTTTTTCTGGATAAACAATTTTTTCTAATTCTAACAATCTATCATCCATCACAGGAGCAAATCCTATATTTGGATTAATAGTACAAAAAGGGAAATTCAAAGAAGGAACTGACAAATTTGTTAAGAGATTGAAAATAGTAGATTTTCCTACATTTGGTAAACCAATTATTCCGCATTTTAAACTCATATTTTTCTCTAAAAATTTTAAATAAAAATAAAAATATTATATTTATGTATATACAAAAATATTTTATAGAATAACTAAAAAAAAATAGACAAAATTGATTTTTTAATTGCTTGAAAAATTTTTTCCCGTTCATGTGATGTTGGTTTAGATAAAACATAATTAGATATTTCATGAACATTATCTGGACGACCAATTCCAATCGATAAACGTTTATAAAAATTTTTTTTTTTAAATTTTTGGATAATTCCTTTTAATCCTTTATGCCCATTGCTTCCATATCCGTTCTTTAATTTTATAACACCAGGTTGTAAATCTAATTCATCATGAATAATTAACATCTCATTTAATGTAATATTATAAAAAGAAGATATTTTATATATAGGTAAAAAATTTAAATTCATATAAACATCTGGAACAAACAAAAAAACTTTTTTATTAAAAAAAAGAATTTCGCTAACGTAACCATTAAATTTATTTATTTTTTTAAATTTTTTATTATATATTTTTGACAACATATGAAGATACCATATACCTGCATTATGACGTGTATTTTTATACTTCGTAATTGGATTTCCTAATCCTATTATTATTTTTAAATTTTTCAAAATTTAATTTCCTAAAACATTATTAAAATTATAAAAAATTTATTAAAAAAATTAATATAAAAATTTTAAAAAAAATATAAAATAATGAAATTATTTTAAAAAAATAAAAAATTTTATCATATATAATTTGTATATCATAAATTTTTTAAATAAAATAAATAATATTTTTTTTAAACCATAAAATTATTTATATATCAATGAATTCTTAAAAAACATCATGAAAATTATAAAAAATAATAAAATATATAAATTTAAAAAAAAAATTTCTATAAAATCATTTTCATTAAGATAAATAATCCATTGATCTTTTGAAATATTCTATTTGAATACAAATGTTAATAAAATTTTTTTTATTATCCTTAACATTATAAGATTAATATGTTAAATTTTAATTTTAAAATACATCTATACTTTTAGAAATAATTTTTTAAATAATTAAAAAAAAAAATAATCATTCTATATTAAAAATTATCTTTTTTTTATTCATGGATTAATACATGCACAAAAAAAAAAATTTATTAAGTAAAAGATTTAGATCATTCTACCCTGTAGTTATTGATGTAGAAACAGCTGGATTTAATCCCGTTACTGATGCAATTTTAGAAATTGCAGTTATTACATTAAGCATGAATGATCATGGATGGTTAAAAATTGAAAAAAAAATTCACTTTCATATTAAACCATTTCAAGGATCTTTAATTAAAAAAGAGGCTTTATCTTTTAATAAAATTGATCCATTTAATCCTCTTAGAGGTGCAGTAAGTGAAAAACAAGCTCTAAAAGAAATTTTCTCTATTATATATCAAGGAATAAAAAAATACGGATGTAGCAAAGGAATCATTGTTGCGCATAATGCAAACTTTGATTATAACTTTCTTATGGCTGCGTGTAAACGAGTCAAACCTAAAAAAAATCCTTTTCATCCATTTGTAACTTTTGATACAGCAGCTTTAAGTGGATTAGCAGTAGGGCAAACAGTATTATCAAAAGCATGCAGAGCAATTGGGTTATCTTTTGATAATAATCAAGCACACTCTGCATTATATGATACCTTACAAACTGCAAATTTATTTTGTGAAATAGTTAATCGGTGGAAAAAATTAGGTGGATGGCCAGTTAAAAAAAAAAATAAACTTTATTTTTAAAAGATATAATGTAAAAATTTTTTAATTTAATACATTATATCTTTATTTAAAAATAAAAATATTTTTTCTTAGAAAAAATATTTTTTCTTAAATAGTATTTTGAATTTTATTTTTTAATAAACATTTTTTAATAATTTTTTTTAATTTACCACTATGAAATAAATCTTCAATAATATCACTTCCACCTATTAATTTTCCTGAAATCCATAATTGAGGAAATGTTGGCCAATTAGAAAATATAGGTAATTCTCTTCTAATTTCAGGATGTTTAAGAACATCTATATATGCAAATCTTACTTTAAAAAATGATAAAAAATTTACTGCTTTTGCAGAAAAACCACAACTAGGAAATTCAGGAGATCCTTTCATATAAATTAAAATTGGATTTTCATTAATTTGCTTTTGAATTTTAGAAATAACATTCATACATACACACCTTAAATTTATAAATTATTAAATTATAAAATTTTATATATTTTATTTGTAATTAAATAAAATATATTTATAATATACATGTATTAAATATATATAAAAATATTTGAATATGTAAATATTTTATTAATAAAATATTTTGAAAAATTTGATTTATTGGGGCTGATTTTGGATTTGACAAAATATTCTTATACTGATGTGCATGACGAGGTTCGGTTGGCCTCGTAAAAAAACCGAAAAAAAATATCTGCAAAAAATAAACAGGAATACGCTTTAGCAGCTTAAAAAACTGTTTTAAAGCCCATTGAAATCTTATTTTTTTCTCTTGAAATAAGGTCTCCGAGAATGGTCATAAAATTTAGAGATCGCATAAAAAGATTGTTTTTATCTGGTTATGTTAAAAAAAAAAAAACTATATTTCTTTTAAAATGTCTTAAATAAAAAAAGAAAGAAAAAAACTATATAAGACTAATCATGTAGTTACATTGGTAAAAAGTAATTTTTTGGACGCGGGTTCAAATCCCGCCAGCTCCAAAAAATATTAATTTTATTTTATAATTTGAAAATTATTATATAATACTAAATTTTTTCTTGTAAAAAATTTAAATATTTACTTTATTATAAAAAATATTTTTGGATATATATATGAATAAAAAAAAAGAAAAAATAAAAACACAAATAAATAATAACTCTAAAACCAAAGAAAATATTATTAAAAATAAAAAAAAAAAAAAAAAAAATATACTCCTGAAAAAATTTTTAAAATAAAAAAAAAAATTGATCAAATAAAAAAAAAAATAAAAGAATGTCCATTAAGATTATTAGCAAATATTGAAAATCTAAAAAAAAATACTCAAGAAAATTATCGATTGATAACACAAAATAAAAAAAAAAAATTTATTAAAAAAATTACACTTATTTCAAATAATCTTAAAAATATTATTAATGATTTAAAATCAAAAAAATATGAAAATATTCCAGAATTTCAAGGAATTATCTTAATTCAACAATCTCTAAAAAAAATACTAAAAAATCAAAATCTAAAAAAATATTAATTAAGATTATATTTTTTTATAACACAAATATATAAAAATTAATCTATACTCCAATCAATAATTTTTTTTTTTTGTTTTAAAAGAATTTTATTTACAGAAGAAAAATGTTTACACCCAAAAAAACCCCTATATGCAGATAACGGTGATGGATGTGAAGAACATAAAATATAATGTTTAGATTTATTAATTAAATTAATTTTTTTCTGTGCATACGAACCCCATAAAAGAAATATAACTCCAGAATGATAATAATTAATTAGAAATATTATATAATCTGTAATTTCTTCCCATCCATACTTTCTATGCGAACAAGGTAAATTTTTTGTGACTGTCAAAATAGAATTTAAAAGAAAAACTCCTTGTATGGACCATTTTTTTAAATAACCAGAATTAATTGTAAGATCGCCTTGAATATCTGAAATTAATTCTTGAAATATATTTCTTAAAGAAGGAGGATATTTCACTCCTTTATTTACAGAAAAAGCTAATCCATTAGCTTGATTTTTTTTAAAATATGGATCTTGACCTAAAATAACTACTTTAATATCTTTAAATTTAGTAAAACGGAAAGCCTTAAAAACATCTTTTTTTTTAGGATAAATTTTTTTAAATTTCCTTTTAAAATTAATTTTTTTTACTATTTTAATAATTTTATTTTTTTTATTTTTTAATAAATTTTTCCAAGTAAAAATATTTTTTTTCATTATTCCCTCAAAAATTAGTTTCTTTCAAACATTATTAATAATAAAATATATATAAAAATAAGATTTTTTATAAAAAAATACAAAAAATCTATTAAACTAAAATTTAGTAATAAAATATATAAAATTATATATAAATATTTAAAATATTTTCAATCTTATGAAAGGAAAAATTTATGACTTTAGTTACTCAATTAGCACCTGATTTTTTAACATCAGCTGTACTGAAAAACGGGAAAATTATTGATAATTTTCATTTTAAAAAATATATATCTGGGAAAAAAGCTGTTTTATTCTTTTGGCCCATGGATTTTACTTTTGTATGCCCATCAGAGATTTTATCTTTTAATAAATATTATCAAGAATTTAAAAACAGAAATGTTAAATTAATAGGTATATCATTTGATTCAGTTTTTGTTCATCTAGCTTGGCAAAAAACAAAATATAAAAATGGAGGAATTGGACCAATAAAGTTTGCTATGGCTTCTGATATAAAAAGAACAATACAAAAATCTTACGGTGTTGAACACCCTGTTTTAGGAATGGCCTTACGTGCATCTTTTTTAATTGATGAAAATGGAATCATAAGACATCAAGTAATCAATGATCTTCCTTATGGAAGAAATATAAAAGAAATGTTAAGAATGGTTGACTCTTTAATATTTCATCAAAAAAATGGTGAAGTATGTCCAGCAAATTGGAATATCAACAAAGCAGGAATGCAAGCAAATCCTGAAGGGGTATCAAAATATCTTTCTAAAAAAATGAAAAAAATATAATTTATATTCGATTAATCAAATGTTTAAATATCATTCATGATTTGATTAATCGAGTAAAAATTTTACTAAATTATAGTTAAAAAAATATATATTTATAATATATAAAAATTTATCACTTTATAATTAATAATCGTCATCATCAAAATCATCTAAAATACTTTCATTATTCGTTCCATGATAATGATTATTTTCAAGAAAATTACCATCATGATTTGAAATATCATCGTGAAAAACATCATCACTATCTGATAGTGTATTTCCAGTTTTATGAAAATCTTCAGATTTATGTAAATCATCATTTACATATACATTATTTATGTCATGTGAATCATGAACAGGAAAATAATGCTCATGTGCAGAATGTAATATTTCATCTTCTGGTCTATGTTGTCCGCTAAATAAATTCATTAACATATTTCCAGCAACCATTCCTCCAGCTACTCCTGCAGCCGTCTGTAAAGCATTTCCAAGAAAACTGCCATGTGAAGAAGAAGAAGGAGTAGAAAAAGTATTATTATTCATAGGAGAAGAAGATGATTCTGAAGATTTATTCTCACTATAAGTATTATTTATGGGATTATTATTTTTTAAAATTTTACTTTCCTCTTTTTGATACGGCATATATTTTTCAAGCAGACCAGATAAAAAAGTTTTTTTTGTAGTTGTATTAGATTTATTTTTCTTTAAATGATCAATTATTTGATTTAATTTTTTTATAGCAACTTCTTGAACCAAAATTGTTTGAATCATATAATATATAGAATTTTTTTGTTTTGCATAACAATGATAAATAAATTTTTCTGCATTTTCATCTCTATTAGAAGATGTGTTTTCTGCTTTTCTTAAACGAGAAAATAATTCTTCGATTAATTTTTTTTCTTTATTATCCATAATTTCCTTAAAATAATTAATTGATTAAAAAACTAAGTAATTGAAAATTTTTTTGTTAATAAAAACAAAAATTATTATTTAATATAAGAAATATTTTAAGATAAATTAAAATAATAGTAAAACTCTAATTTTAAATTTTTCTAAAATGTATCCAAAAAAAAATTATATTTTGCTAAGATTCACCGAATTATAGCATTATGTTATAATTAAAATATAAAAATATATCAATGTAGAATAAAGAGAAACAACTGAATGAAAAAATTTGCTAAAGAAATAATAGATGTAAAAATTGAAAAAGAATTAAAAAATTCTTATTTAGATTATGCTATGTCTGTCATTATCGGAAGAGCATTACCTGACGTGAGAGATGGTTTAAAACCTGTCCATAGAAGAATACTTTTTGCAATGAATATATTAAAAAATACATGGAATAAACCATATAAAAAATCAGCTCGTATAGTTGGTGATGTAATTGGAAAATATCATCCTCATGGAGATAACGCTGTATACGATTCAATTGTTCGTATGGCGCAATTTTTTTCTTTAAGATATATTTTAATAGATGGTCAAGGAAATTTTGGATCTATTGATGGAGATTCTCCTGCAGCAATGAGATATACTGAAATTAGAATGTCAAAAATCGCACATACTCTTCTAAATGATTTAGATAAAAACACTGTAAAATTTACTAAAAATTATGATGGAACAGAAAAAATTCCTGAAATTTTACCTGCAGAAATTCCAAATTTATTAATAAATGGATCATCTGGAATAGCTGTTGGCATGGCGACTAATATCCCTCCACATAATTTAAATGAAACAATTGATGCTTGTTTACAATATATAAAAAATCCAAAAATAAGTTTAAAAAAATTAATGCAATATATTCCTGGACCTGATTTTCCAACATATGGAATAATTAATGGAAAAGAAGGTATCAAAAAAGCATATAAAACAGGAAAAGGAAAAATTTATTTACGAGCACGAGTAAAAATTGAAAAAAATATAAAAACGAAAAAACAAAAAATCATAATATATCAATTACCGTATCAAACAAATAAATCACGCTTAATTGAAAAAATCGCTTTTTTAGTTAAAGAAAAAAAAATTGAAGGGATATCTGCGCTAAGAGACGAAAGTGATAAAGATGGCATGCGAATTGTAATTGAAGTTAAAAAAGAATCTATTTCTGAAATTGTTTTAAATAAATTATATGCTTTAACAGGATTGCAAACATCTTTTGGAATTAATATGGTAGCTTTAAATAAAGGACAACCAAAATTAATGAATTTAAAAGATATTTTGAAATATTTTGTTATGCATAGAAAAGAAATTGTTACACGTAGATGTATATTTAATTATAAAAAATATAAAAAAAAAATTATTTTATTAGAAGGATTAGCTGTTGCTTTAACAAATGTCGACTTAATTATTAATTATATTAAACAATCAAAAAACATAACACAAGCAAAAAATTTTTTATTATCAAAAAAATGGACTATAGATTCTGAAACAAAAAAATTAATCAGTTACAAAAACAATAATCAAAAAAAATATTTTTTTTCTTCCGAACAAGTTCATAAAATACTCAATACAAAATTAAATAAATTAACTCATCTAGAACATCAAAAAATTATTCTACAATATAAAAAAATACAAAAAAAAATTTTTTATTTTAAAAAAATACTAAGCAAAGAAAAAAAAATGATACAAGTAATTAAAAAAGAACTAAAACAAATAAAAAACAATTTTGGAGATCCGAGAAGAACAGAAATCAAAAAAAAAACATCTAATATTCAAATACAAGATATGATTATTTCAAAAAATGTTGTAGTTACTTTATCACATGCAGGATATGTAAAATATCAACCAATAAATGAATATGAAGCACAAAAAAGAGGAGGAAAAGGAAAATACGCAACTAAAATGAAAGCAGAAGATTATATTGAAAATCTTATTATTGCAAATACTCATGACACAATATTATGCTTTTCAAGTAGAGGAATAATATATTGGATGCAAGTTTATCAACTTCCAGAATCCAATCGTCATTCTCGAGGAAAACCAATAGTTAATTTATTACCACTTAGTAAAAAAGAAAGAATAACAGCTATTCTTCCATTAAAAAAATATAAAAAACAAAAAAATATATTCATGGCAACTGCGCTTGGAATCGTTAAAAAAACAGCTTTAAAAGAATTTCAAAATCCTAGAAACAAAGGAATTATTGCATTAAATTTAAAAAATAATGATGAATTAATTGGAGTATCTCTCACTTCTGGTAATGATAATATCATGTTATTCACATCTAAAGGAAAAGTAGTGCAATTTTCAGAAAAATATGTCAGATCAATGGGAAGAACTGCAACCGGAGTCAAAGGAATTAAAATAGATAAAAAAGATAAAGTAGTTTCTTTAATAATTCCTAAAAAAAATGGAGAAATATTAGTTATTACTCAAAAAGGATATGGAAAAAGAACTAATATAAAAGAATTTCCAATAAAATCTAGACTGACAAAAGGGGTAATATCTATTAAAATTACTAAAAAAAATAAATCTGTTGTTAAAGCAATACAAGTTAAAGAAAAAAATCAAATAATAATAATTACAAATGCTGGAAAATTAGTAAGAACCAGAGTATCTGAAATAAATGTTTTAAAACGGAATACTCAAGGAGTAATACTAATAAGAATGTTTAAAAAAGAAAAAGTAGTTGGTTTACAAAAAATAAAAGAAAAATTAATATAAAAACTTTATATTTATATAAATAAATTTATAATTACTTTTTTTAAATAATACTCATAATTTTTTAATAAAAAGTTTTAAATAGGTAAAATGAAAGTGAAACAAAGTTTATATGTTACAAAAAGAAATGGGAAAAAAGAACTTATGAATTTAAAAAAAATTCATAAAATATTACTTTGGGCATCACAAGGTCTTAAAAATATTTCTATTTCGAAAATTGAACTCAAATCTAAAATACAATTTTATAATGGAATTAAAACAAAAGATATTCATAAAATAATTATTAAATCTTCTGCTGACTTAATTTCAGAAACAAACTCAGATTATCAATATTTATCTGCAAGATTAGTTGTTTTTCATTTAAGAAAAAAAGCATATGGAACATTTAATCCGCCAAAATTATATCAACATATTAAAAAAATGATTAAAAAAAAAAAATATGATAAAAAAATATTAAAAAAATATTCAATCATAGAAATTAATCAAATAGATAATTTTATTCAACATAATAGAGATATGAACTTTTCATATGCAGCAATCAAACAAATGGAAGGAAAATACTTAATAAAAAATAGAATTACAGGAAAAATTTATGAAACGGCACAATTTTTATATATTCTAATTTCTATATGCGTTTTTTTAAAATATCCAAAAAAAAAAAGATTAAAATATATAAAAAAATTTTACAATGCTATATCAACTTTTCAAATTTCCTTGCCAACTCCGATTATGGCTGGAGTACGAACACCAAATCGTCAATTTAGTTCATGTGTACTAATTGAATGTGATGATAGTTTAAATTCTATTAATGCAACCGCTAATGCAATTATAAAATATGTATCAAAACGTGCTGGAATTGGAATTAATGCAGGAAAAATAAGAGCTTTAGGTAGTCCAATTAGAAACGGAGAAACTTTTCATACAGGATGTATTCCATTTTATAAACATTTTCAAACAGCAGTAAAATCATGTTCTCAAGGTGGAGTAAGAGGAGGATCTGCAACTGTATTTTATCCCATATGGCATTTAGAAGTAGAAAATTTAATTGTTTTAAAAAATAACCGTGGAATTGAAGAAAATAGAATTAGACACATGGATTATGCTGTTCAAATAAATAAATTTATGTATAAAAGAATGATTTTAAGAAAAAAAATTACTTTGTTTAGTCCATCTGATGTTCCAAATCTATATAAATATTTTTTTTCCAATCAAAAAAAATTTAAAAAATTATATATAAAATATGAAAACAATAATAATATTCGTAAAAAACAAATAAAAGCTTTAGATTTATTTACATTAATTTTAAAAGAAAGAACATCTACAGGAAGAATATATATACAAAATGTAGATCATTGCAATTCACATAGTGCATTTAACCCTCGAAAAGCACCCATTAAACAATCAAATTTATGTTTAGAAATCACACTTCCAACTACTCCAATCAATGATATTCATGATCACAAAGGAGAAATTGCACTTTGCACATTATCTGCAATTAACTTAGGAACAATAAAAAAACTAAAAGAAATCAAAAAAATTACAAATTTAATTGTAAGAGCATTAGATGAAATACTAGATTATCAAGAATACCCAATTTATTCAGCAAAAAAAAGCGCTAAAAACAGAAGATCATTAGGTGTTGGTGTAATTAACTTTGCTTATTATTTAGCAAAAAATAACGTTCGTTACTCCGATGGTAGTGCAAATAAACTTACTCATAAAACTTTTGAAGCAATACAATATTATCTTTTACAATCTTCATGTAATTTATCAAAAGAAAAAGGCGCATGTAAATTTTTTCAAGATACAAATTACTCTAAAGGAATTCTTCCAATAGATACTTATAAAAAAGATATTGATTTTATTTGTAATGAAAAACTCCATTTAAATTGGGAAAAGTTAAGACAAAAAATAAAAAAATATGGCTTAAGAAATTCAACTCTATCTGCTTTAATGCCATCAGAAACTTCTTCTCAAATTTCTAATGCAACGAATGGAATTGAACCACCAAGAGGATATATTACAATTAAAGCTTCCAAAGATGGAATATTAAAACAAGTAGTACCAGAATATGAAAAACTTAAATCAAACTATGAATTACTTTGGAATATTCCAAATAATATCGGATATCTTCATTTATGTGGAATCATGCAAAAATTCATCGATCAATCTATTTCAGTAAATACAAACTATAATCCAAAAAAATTTAAAAATGAAAAAATACCTATGAAAACAATGATAGAAGATATTCTAATTGCTTATAAATATGGAATAAAAACTCTATATTACCAAAATACAAAAGATGGTGATAAAAATTTTCAAAACAATTTTTTAAAAAAAAATGATAACAAAAAAAATTGCAATGAAGTATGTTTTATTTAAAATAAAATATAAAATTTAAGGTTAAAAATGAAATTTACTACTTTTTCTAAAAAAAAAAATAATCAATTAAAAGAACCAATGTTTTTTGGTCAATCAGTCAATATTTCTAGATATGACCAACAAAAATATATTATTTTTGAAAAAATTACAGAAAAACAATTATCTTTTTTTTGGAGACCTGAAGAGATTGATCTTTCTAAAGATAGAATTGATTTTCAAAATTTATCAAAAAATGAAAAACATATTTTTTTAAGTAATTTAAAATATCAAACATTACTAGACTCCATTCAAGGAAGAAGTCCAAATATTGCTTTCTTACCGATTGTTTCAATACCTGAATTAGAAACATGGATTCAAACATGGTCTTTTTCAGAAACTATTCATTCAAGATCATATACACATATTATAAGAAATATTACACATTACCCATCTTCAATATTTAATGATATTGTAGATAATGAAAATATCTCTTTAAGAGCAAAAGATATTGCAAAATATTATGATGAATTAATTTATTTAAATGCCTATTGGAATTTATTTGGAGAAGGACAACATATTTTAAACAATAAAAAAAAAAAAATTACATTAAAAAAATTAAAAAAAAAATTATATTTATGTTTAATTAGCGTCAATGCACTAGAAGCTATCCGTTTTTATGTTAGTTTTGCTTGTTCTTTTGCATTTGCTGAAAGAGAAATTATGGAAGGAAACGCAAAAATAATTAAATTAATAGCACGAGATGAAGCATTACATTTGACAGGAACACAACATATGTTAAATATTTTTTATAATGAAAAAAATGAAAAAATGTATAAAACAAGTTTAAAATATAAAAAAGAAGCTTATAAAATATTTTTAATAGTTGCAGAACAAGAAAAAAATTGGGCAAAATATCTTTTTAAAAACGGTTCTATGTTAGGTTTAAACCAAAAAATTATATGTCAATATATCGAATATATAACAAACATTAGAATGCAAGCTATTGGACTAAAACCATATTTTAAAACTAGTTCTAATCCAATTCCTTGGATAAATTCTTGGTTAATTTCAGATAATGTTCAAGTAGCACCACAAGAAGTAGAAACAACATCTTACTTAGTAGGACAAATTAATTCAAATATTTCAAAAAAAGATTTTAAAAATTTTAAGTTATAACATGGTAAAAAAAATTATTACAATATACAAAAAAAAACTAAAAATAATATGTCAAGAAAAAAAATTATCTTTACTAAATATTCTCATAAAAAATAATATTCCCATTGATTATCACTGTCAAAAAGGATACTGTGGAACATGTAGAGTCACTTTAATGAAAGGAAAAATATTATATTTTAAAAAATATCCTTTAGCTTCTTTACAAAAAAATGAAATTCTTACATGTTGTTGTAAACTATTAAATAATATTACAATAAAACTATATATATAAATGAATAAAATACTTTAAAAATTATTTTTCATAAGATTGAATTACAGTCACTGCAATAGTATATAAAATATCTTCGATAGAAGCTCCTCTAGAAAGATCATTAATTGGTTTATTTAAACCTTGTATCATCGGACCAATAGAAATGATTGAGCAAGATCTTTGAACTGCTTTATAAGTAATATTTCCACTATTTAAGTCAGGAAAAACAAACACATTTGCTTTACCAAAAATTTTAGAATTCGGACATTTTATTTCAGCAACAGATGCACTTGTAGCAGAATCATATTGTATTGGACCCTCTACAATTAAATCTGGTCTTTTTTGACGTACTAAATCAGTAGCAAGTCTTACCTTATCTACCATTATTCCTGAACCGGAATCATTAGTAGAATATGATAACATAGCTATCTTCGGAGTAATTCCAAATAATTTTGCAGAATCAGCGGATTGTATAGCAATTTCAGATAAATCTAAAGCACTCGGATTAGGGTTAATTGCGCAATCTCCATAAACAAAAACTTTTTCCTCAAATAGCATAAAAAATATGGATGAAATTAATTTTATATTTTTTTTCATCCCTATTACTTTTAAAGCTGGGCGAATCACATCAGCAGTTGTATTTTCAATTCCAGCAACCAATCCATGATATTGCAAAAATTTATTCAATAAAATCATAGATATAATAATATTATTTTTTTTTAAAATTTTTTCACACTCTTTTACATCAAGAATTTTATAAATTTTACTAAAAATATTAATATACTGACTAATTAATAACTTAGGATCATATATTTTTATTGACTCTGGTAAATTAATATTTAATTTCTGAGATTTTTTATAAATTAAATTAGAATTTCCAATTAAAACACAATTACAAATATTTAATTTATCACATAAATTTACTGCTTGAATAATATTGCTATTTTCTCCTTCAGGAAAAATAATTGTTCTTTTAATATTTTGAGAAATTTTTTTTAAATGATATAAAAATTTATAAGAAGATATTTCTATATTTATATTTTCATTATCTTCTAAAATATTCAACAGTTTATCTGATATAGTAGAAAAAATGAACTTTGTAGAATCTTTTTTAGAAAATTTATTATTATAACAATAATGAATTTGATTTAAATAATAAAAAATTTCAAAATTTTCAAGATATGTCATAAAAATAGAAATTCCAAGATTCTTCAATTTTAAATATAATTCACTATTACATATCTGAAAAGAGTTATTCGTAATAACTAATATTGAAAAAAAAATATTATTTTGTCTAAAAATATCATAAAATTTATACAAAGAAAAAAAATCAGAATCTTGAACTATTAATAAAACATTTTCATTTAAAAAATTTTTTATATTTTCAGAACCACGTTTATATAAAATAATTAAGTTAATTACACAATCTGAAATATTTTTAATATATTTTTTTTTAACATTTAATTGATCTAATAATTTTCTTCTTTCAATAGAAAATTTTTTTTTATTTAAAGATACAATTCCTAAAATAGGAATGTGTTGACATTCTATACAAGAATTCTTTGAAACAAATTTATCTTGTACATTTTTTAAATATAATTTTTTTGTGAATAAAGATTCTTCTAAAGAAACGTTATCTAATAAATTAATTATAATTCCTAAACACCTAGAGTTATTTTTCTTCAGAAAAAAATTATGAATAATATAACTTTTATATAAAAAATCTTGTATAAAATTTTTATTGAAATTAAGTATAAAAATAATTTCTGCGTTTAAAATATGTGATATATCTAAATTTAATTGATTAAAAAAATTCATAGAAACATCATTTTTATACGAAATTCCTTCTATTAAAACAACGTCTTCTTGATTATTTACAGAATAATAATCAAGAATTTTTTCTAAATATAATATATATATTTTTTTTTTTAATAAAATAGTAAAATCATCAATATAAACAGAATTTATTACTTTGCAAGTTCTATAAATTTTTTTTATATAATCGGACAAGTTTTTTACATATTTTTTTTTACTTTTTTCAACAATGGGAGTAAAAACACTAAAAGAAATTTTATTTTTTTCTAATATTTTTGAATAAGATAAAATAGCCGTTTTGGTATCTGTATTTTCTCCTATTGGAATAAAAATAATATTTCGCGTCATACAAAAAATCCTTATATTTATTTTAAACAAATTATAAAATATGTGAAAAAATTGTTACTGATTTTCTATTAATCTTCTAGTTTCCATCGCAATAAAAAGTTCTTCTTTAGTAGGAATTACTAATATATCACGAGAACTCTTTTTATTAATAAAATAAGTTTTTTTCTTTTTAATAGAAATATTTAAATCATCATCTATATAAAATCCCAATAAACTTAATTTAGAAATAATTTTTTTTCTTATTAAAAAAGAGTTTTCACCAATTCCTCCTGTAAAAACAAGCGCATCTAATTTTCCTTTTATTAAAACACTATATGAACCAATATATTTTAATAATCTATGACAAAAAATATCTATAGCTAATTTAGCCTCATCATGAAAAAAATAATTCTTTTCTAAATAACGACAATCGCTACTATGTCCATTTATTCCTAATAAACCTGATTTCTTTGTTAAAATATTCTCTATATTCTTTATTTTTATACCTAGTTGATTATACATAAAAAAAATAATAGCTGGATCTAAATCTCCACTTCTTGTACCCATAACCAAACCTTCTAATGGAGTTAAACCCATCGAAGTATCAATAGATTTCCCATTTTGAATAGCAGTTACAGAAGAACCATTTCCTAAATGACAAATAATAACATTAAGTTTTTTTTGTGGTTTTTGTAAAATATTTTCTAATTTTAACATAATATAACTATAACTAATACCATGAGCTCCATAACGCCGAATTTTATATTTTTTATAGAATTTATAAGGAATTGCATATAAATATGATTTTTTAGGAATAGAAGTATGAAAAGACGTATCAAAAACAGCAATATTTTTTTTTTTTAGATTCGGGAAAAACTTATATGCAATTTTAATTCCGATTAAATTTGCTGGATTATGCAACGGTGCAAAAACTACTGAATCTTTAATAATTTTTAATATTTTTTCATCAATTATTATAGATTCATTAATTTTATCTCCTCCATGAACTACTCTATGACCAATTCCATAAATATTTTTATAAAAATGAAAAAATTTTTTTTTAATAAAATTAAACACAAAACTTAAAGCATAAAAATGATCACTATAATCTAATAATTTCTCTTTATAAATTTTAGAATCTATTACGATATTTGCTCGTGTATTCTTTAAAAATAAACATTCAATATTTCCGAAAACATATTTTTTTTTAGAAAATGGATCAAATATAGAAAACTTTACAGATGAACTACCACAATTTAAAACCAAAATTAATTTTTTTAACATAATTAAAAGACCTAATAAATGAAAAAGTTAAAAATTCTCTTTCAAAAATAAATAAAAAATATACGATTAATAAAATATATTTTTTAATATATAAAAATATCAATGCAAAGTATAAATATTATGTTTAATAGACTGTATTTTTAATTTAATAATATCAACAATAGGATCCTCAGGGCATTTATAAACAAAATAAGATAAATCTTCAATTGCTATTTGATAACATTCTAATTGAGAATAAATTAAACCTCTATCTCTTCTCTCATATGGATCGTCAGGAGAAATCTTTAATAAAACATTACTCACTTTTAAAGCTAATTCTATTTTTCTCTCTTCCATTAAAGATGATTTTAAAATATTTAAAAATTTTTTTAATACATCTTTTGATTTAGAAGATTTTAAATAATTTTCATTTAAATAAACCGTCGAACTAATATTACCTTTTAACCATAAATCTAATATACGATTTTCTAAAATTTCTCCATTAAAAGGATTAATTAAAATTTTTTTTTTATCAGAAAAATATGATTTTAAAATAATTTGCGTCGGAAAAATAATAGGATTTAAAGAAATATTTAATTTTTTAGCAACATATAATAAAATTATTCCCAAAGAAATTGCAGTACCTCTATAAGTCTTTAAAACATTATCTAATAATAAAACATCTGACAAATTATATTTTCCATCAATTTCTCTAAATTTCCAGACAGAATAAAATAATTTTAACAATTTTTTTAACCGATTTTTAGAATTTTTTTCATACTCTAAATAATTTTTAGCTTCACATATTTTTTTTTTTAAATTAGAAAAAACAAATTTTTCACAATAATCAGTTTTAATTTTTTTTAAACAAAAAGAAACGGATTCTAAAATAGTTAATTTAGAAAAATTCTTACTCAAAAAATCTTTCATATTTTTACCAAAATAAGTTTATTGACATAAAAACATTCTTTTATAAGAAAAAATCTCTTTTAAAAAAAATTATAATAATATTATAATATTATTTGACCTAAAGTCATTCTATTTAATTTATTTAAATCTTTATATGTTTTTATATGAATATAAAAATTTTTTTTAAATAAATCTTGTACTATTTTTTTTTGTTTCCAACCATGTTCTATTAATAACCAACCTTTATTCTTTAAATAATTTTTAGCATTTTTAATAATATGAATTATATCAGAAAAACCATCTTTTTTTGAAAATAATGAAGTAACAGGCTCAAAAAATATATTTTTTTTGGAAGAAAAATATTCTTTTTCACTGAGATACGGAGGATTACTCACAATTAAATTGTATTTTTTATTACTCAGATTAGTAAACCAATTACTACAAAAAAAATTTATATTTTTAACATATAATTTTCTAGAATTATATCTCGCTAAATCAATAATTTCTTCTTGATAATCTATTCCAGTAACATTACAATTTCTATTGTAATAAGCAATAGAAATTGCAATATTTCCACAACCTGTTCCAAGATCTAAAATATCACCTGATAATGGAATTTTTTTTAAAGAAAGATCTACTAAAATTTCACTTTCTGGTCTAGGTATTAAAACACGTTTCGAAATAAAAAAATTTAAAGAATAAAATTCTTTTTTATGTATCAAATAAGAAATAGGTTCATGATGTAATCTTCTTTCTATTAATTTATTTAAAAAAAAAATTTTTTTTTCATCTAAAACATGCTCTTCAAAACAAAGAATCCAACTACGTTTTTTTTTCAAAACATAACTTAATAAAATATCAATATCTAATTGAAAATTATCAATTTTATGTAATTTTTTTAATGCAATTTTTTTCCACGTCTTAATATTCATGCATGTGTCTCAGATAATTTTGATAATAAATAGATTTGATTATCTTGAATCATAGGATTTATAAGAAGATCTAAATTCCCAGATAAAATTTCATCTAATCTATACAAAGTTAAATTAATTCTATGATCTGTTACACGATTTTGTGGAAAATTATATGTTCTATTGCGATCAGAACGTTCTCCACTACCTAATAATTTTTTTTTTAAAAAAGATGTTTCTTGATGTTTTTTTAAATCTATTTCAGAATCTATTCTAGATTTTAAAACAGATAATGCTCGCGATTTATTTTTATGTTGTGAACGTTCATTTTGACATTCAACAACTATACCTGTAGGAATATGTGTAATTCTAATTGCTGAATCCGTTGTATTAACATGTTGCCCACCAGCTCCTGAAGAGCGAAAAGTATCAATCTTTAAATCTTTTACATTTATTTTAAAAGATTTTTCTTTTGGTAATTCAGGAATTACAGCAATAATACATGTTGAAGTATGAATTCTTCCTTGTGTTTCTGTTTTTGGAACTCTCTGTACTCTATGACCTCCAGATTCAAATTTTAATCTTCCAAAAGCTCCTTTTCCAATCACTTTAATTACAATTTCTTTAAATCCACCATGTTCACCATAATGAGAATGCACAAGATCAATTTTCCAATTTTTTAATTCTGCATAACGCATATACATTTTATACAAATCACCAGAAAAAATTGAAGATTCATCTCCTCCAGTTGCTGCACGTATTTCTATAAAACAATTTAATAGATCTTTCTTATCTTTTGATAATAAAGAAATAGATATTTTTTTTTCTAAATTTATTTTATTTTTTTTTAATATTTTTAAATCTTCTATAGCTAATAGATAAATTTCTTTATCATGTAATATTTTTTTTGTTTTTTTAATATTATTCTTAATTTTTTTCCATTTTTTAAATAAAGATACAGTGTTAGAAATTTTTAAGTACTCTTTTGATAAATTGGAAAAATATTTTTTATCATTAATAGTTTTTTTTTCAGATAAAATTTTCTCAATTTCATAAAACCTATTCTCTAAAAATTCCAGCTTTTTTAATATAGATAATTTCATATTTTACGAAAACCTTTTTTTAATATTAATTTATAAAAAATTTTAATAAATTCTAAAAAATATAAAAAAATAATATATTAAAATTAAAGATTTAAATATTTATAAAATAAAATTTTTTTACATATAAATCAAAAATAAAAAAAATAATTTATTGTAAATAAATTAAATTTTTAATAAAATTATTAAATTATAATATTTAAAAAAATAAAAACAATATATTAAAAAAATATATTAATACTTTAAAAAAATACTAATTATAAAAAACATTCATATTATAAGTAAAATAACTTATAATAAATTTTTTTTAAAATATATTAATAAAATATCATAAAATTTTTATATAAATATTACATTTAAGAAATTATATAGGATTTATATGTCGCGTATAAAATTATTTTCTGGAAATTCAATACCGAGATTAGCAAAATCCATTTCTAAAATATTAAATTTGAATCTTGGAAAAGCAACAGTAAACAAATTTAATGATGGAGAAATAAATGTAGAAATTAATGAAAACGTAAGAGGAAAAGATACATTTATTATTCAATCTATTTGTACTCCATCTAATGATAATTTAATGGAATTAATTGTAATAACTGATGCTTTAAAAAGATCATCCGCTAAAAGAATTACAGCAGTCATACCTTATTTTGGATATTCAAGACAAGACAAAAGAGCACAATCAGCAAGAGTTCCTATCACGGCTAAAGTTATAGCTAATATTTTATCAAATATTGGAGTTGATCGTGTGTTAACTGTCGATTTACACACAGAACAAATTCAAGGATTTTTTGAAATTCCAATAGATAATATCATTGGAAGTCTTGTTTTACTAAAAGATATTATAGAAAAAAAATTAAAAAATCCAATAGTTGTTTCTCCAGATATTGGAGGTGTCATTAGAGCAAGAAAAATTGCAAAATCATTAAATGATAATATAGAAATGGCAATTATAGATAAAAGGAGAAATAGTAAAAATATTTCAAAAGTTATGAATATTATAGGAAATGTAAAGAATAAAGATTGTATCATAATAGATGATATGATAGACACAGGAGGAACCATATGTAATGCATCACATGCTTTAAAAAAACAAGGAGCAAAAAATATTTTTGCTTATGCAACACATCCAGTATTTTCGGGAAATATATACAAAAATATTAAAAATTCTTGTTTGAATGAAATTATTATCTGTGACACTATTCCGTTATCGCAAAATATAGAAATCTCTAATATCAGAGTATTAACTCTAGCAAAAATATTAGCACAAGCAATAAAAAGAATACATACAGAAAAATCTCTTTCAAAAATTTTTAAAAATTAAAAAAGATTTTAAAAAAATATATTTTTGCAAGAAAAAGAGTAAAAAATAAAAATAAATCAATTTTTTAATTTTTTACTCATTTTATCAATATACGCCATGCCCAAAGCAGAAATCACAAAAGTTAAATGAAGCAAAATACATAACAATATTTTATCATCAAAAACTTTATCTGCTTCTACAAATAACCTTAACAAATGAACTGAAGAAATTGCAACAATTGAAGAAGAAACTTTATTTTTAATAGAATTTACATCCATAGTTCCCATCCAACTTAATCTTTCTTTATCATTTTTAATCCGCATTCTAGATATAAAATTTTCATATCCTGAAAACATCACCATTACTAATAAACCACCAACTAAAACAATATCGATTAAAGATAAAATAACTAATACTAATTCAGATTCAGTGATTACAAATATTTCAGGAAGTACACAAGCAATTTCTTGAAAAAATTTTACTGTTAATAATATTAAGCTTACAGATAAACCAAAATATATAGGAAATATAAATAATCTAGAAGCATATATTAATTTTGAAATCATAATTTTATGATTCTCTTTTCGAATTTTTAAAATAAATTATTTTAAATTTTTCTATTTAAAAAAAATACCAAAAAAAAAAAAAAAAAAAAAAAAAAAAAAGAAATTATCTAAAAAAATTAAAAAAATTTAATATTCCTCATAAAATATATAATCTTTAAAAGAATAGGAATACAAAAAGATTTTTGATAATAAAAACAACTATTCACGTGACATATCTTATTTAAAAAAATAAGAAAATAAAGAATTAAAATTATTCCTCTTAAAAAACCAAAAATAAACCCTAATATAAAATTATTTAAACTTGGAAGAGTCATATCTATAAAAAAATTATTGAAAAAAAATAAACACGAAGATTCTAAAAATAGAATTACAAGACTCATAATGAAAAAAATTATTACAATTTTTAGAAAAAAATTAGAAATAAAAGAAAAATGCTTTATTATTCGTGGATAAAAAAAGAAAAAAAATAAACTAACAAGATATAATATACCAAAAGATAACATTTCTCTTAAAAAACCTCTAATCACACCAATAATCGTTGAAGCTGATATAAAAAAAATAATAAAAAAATCATATATATTCATATTATTTCCAAAATATTAAATTTTTTTATAAAATAACTTTTTTATAAAAAGTTATTTTAATATATTTCAATAAAAATTATTAATAGATATTATCGTCTAAAGATATTTCATAAAACTTCTCATATAAAATTCTCGTATCAAAAAAATTTATTTGATTTAAATAAATTCTTTAATAAAAAATATTTTTTTAAATTTATAAATTTTTATTTTATTCTAGTTTTAATAGTTTGATTAAGAATTTTTTTTCTCTTTTTTAGAAAAAAATTATTAATTTAAAAATGTTAAAAAAAAATTTATAAAAATTTAATAAAAATTTAAAGAATTTTTACTTTTATAAAAAATTTTTAAAAAAAATTTTAATAACTTTCAAACCATTCAATATAGTTATGTTTATCACATAAAATATAAAAATATATATTAGTTTTAAAAATGCAAGAATATTACTTTTAAAAGATTGAAGTTTAAATTAAATAATATAATTAATAATGATAAAACAAAGACAAAAATTTTAGAAAAAATAAATAAATTGGTTTTAATAAAAGAATTATTTGAAATATGTTTTGTATTTTCGTAAAAAAATAATTTAATAAAATTAAAATAATAATATAAACTCACTGCACTTCCGAAAAAAACACAGAGAATTAAAAAAATTTGGTTTTTAATCATTAAAATTTTAAGTAAATACAACTTACCTACAAATCCAATTGTGAAAGGCATTCCTGCCATAGAAAAACTGGATATTATTATTGCAATAGATAAAACAGGATTTTTCCAAAAAATACCTTCATAATTTTCCAATAAATAACGTTTGTTTTTTTCTAATACACGAGAAATTAAATGCATTGCTCCAAACAAAACTGAACTATTCAAGAAATAACAAAATAAATAAATCTTCATCGCTAAATCAAAAGATTGTTCAGAATTTTGTAATAAAACAGGAATCATTAAATATGCTAAATTTGCAACCGAAGAATAACCAAGAAATCTTTTAAAATTTTTTTGATATAATGAGAGAACACTACCAAAAATAATAGAAAAAATAATTATACATTTTAAAAAATAAAAGAAAAACAAATGATTCGAACCAATAAAAAAACGACAAAATTTTAAAAACATAACAAAAAAAATTATTTTTATCGCATTAGAAAAATACATTAAAGAAATACATGAAATACCTTGATAAATATCAGCAACCCAAAAATAAAAAGGAAACATCGAAAATTTCATTAAAAAAGAAATATATAAAAAAATTATTCCAAATAAAAATATTACAGACTTATCATCCAGATTCAATAAATAATTGTTTTCTTGTAAAACGGTGATACTTAAATTCCCATAAGATAAATATATCAAATTTATACCTAACAACGCAAAAATAGAAGAAATACTCGAAATAACAAAATATTGAAAAGAAGATAACAAATTATTACTATTCGTAAAAGAAAAATAACTCATCATTCCCAATAAAGGAAAAGATAATAATTCCATTCCTATGTAAAAAATAAAAATATCATTAGTAAGACATAATAAATATCCTCCTAAATTAGATATTAATAATAATAAATAAAATTCTTCTCGATTCAACTTGCTATCTCGTAACCAAAAATAAACAAAAAATGCAGTAAATAAACTACTTAAAAAAAACATAAAAAAATAAAATGAATATATATGATCATAAAAACATTGTAAATATATATATTTTATATCAAAATTATTTAAAAAATAATAATAACAACATACAGATAATATCAAACCAAATACAGTAGATAAAAAAGATAAAAAAAAATTTCTTTTAATAATAATAATTAATAAATTTATTATTATTGAAAATCCTAAAGCTAAAAAAGGAGATATAAAAAAAAAATTTTTAAGAGTAAAGTTCATTATAAAATCTACCTTAATATTGTAGGAATAATCAAAATTATTCTAGAAATATTTATAAAATGAAAACATGTAAATACTTGTAATAAAAAATTAGGAAAAATTCCAATTAAAAGTAGTAAAACTACTAAATTTGATAGAATAAAAAATTCTAATCGAGACATTTGATCTTTTATATATATAACATTACTAACTCCATAAAAAATTTTATGAAAAATACCTAAAAATAAAACAGATAAAAAAATTAAACCAATCATAGAAACAGAAGTAATGATAGGAAAATTTTCAAAACCTCCCAATAACATTAAATACTCTCCAACAAAATTTCCAGTACCTGGAATTCCTAAATTAGACATGATAAAAAATAAAAAAAATCCAGGAACATAAGGCATCTTATCCCATAATCCCATCATTTCTTGAAAATTATATGTTTTAAAATTCCTATATAATATTCTTGTCAAAATAATTAATCCTGTAGTAGATAAACTATATGAAAGAATCTGTATCAAAATTCCTGAAATAGCAATATCAGACTGAGAATAAATTGCAATTAAAATATAACCCATATGAGAAATTGATGTATAAGCTATTATTTTTTTTATATTCTTTTGAGAAAATGCAATAAAAATACCATAAAATATACAAAATAATCCTAAACAACGAAAAAATTCTGGAATAAACGACATATAATCAGGAAACATGCAAATAATAAAACGTAAAATACCGTATAGAGAAGTTTTTATTAAAATCCCAATCAAATCAAATGATCCCGAAATAGGAGTATTCTTATGAAAATTTGGAAACCAACTATGAAAAGGAAATATAGGCATTTTTATAAAAAAAGAAACTAAAAATCCACAAATTAATAAATTTCTTAAAAATAAATTTTTTACAGGATAATGTAATATACGAAAATCAAAACTCCAAGTATAATTTAAATGATAATTATGAATTGCTATTCCTAAAATAGAAATAAACAAAATACAACCAGATAATTGAGAATATATTAAATATTCATTTGCAATTCTAGAACAATTTTTATAATCCTCATGTTTTCTTCCCCAATATATCATTAAAAAATAAATAGGTATACAAACTATTTCCAAAAATGTAAAAAATAAAAATAAATCTAAAGATAAAAAAATTCCCATAATATTGGAAACAATTAACAATATCAAAAAATAAAAACAACCTATATTTTTAACATTTTCATTCCAACTTAATAAAATCGAAACTAAAGATAAAAAAATTGTTAAAAATATCATTAAAAATGACAAAATATCTATCCCTAAATGAAAATTAATACCAAAAAATTTTATCCACGGTATAGAAATTTCATCGAAAAAAGGAAATCGAGCATTTCCAGAAAAATATAAAAATTTATCATAAAATAATTTAATTAATAAAAAAAAATTTATGAGTAAAACAAATAAAGCAATAAATCTAGGTACTTTTAATCCAATTTTTTCTGATTTCCAGGCAAAAAAAGCACCTATTAAAGGAATAAAAATTAATAAAAAAAGTATCATAAAAAATCCTATTCTAAAATAACTTTAAAAAAAAAATTTTTATACATCATTTGATAAATAAATTTACAAACCTAAATTAACTGTAGAAAAAGTAAAAAATAACACAAAATAATTAATGTTCCTGTAAAAATAGCTAAAATATAAAAACTTAAACTTTTATTTTCAAAAATAATTAAATTATTATTTAATAATTTTAATAAACAATAACAATTGTCTAAAATTTTTTTTATATTATCCACAAAGAAAATTCTTTTTAAGAACAAAAATGTTTTAATAAAACAAAATTCATATAAATAATCTAATCCAAAATTTTTATCAAAAAATTTTAATATACGAGATTTCTTCATTTTTTTATATTGTTTCTTCATGACATCAAAATTTAAAACATATAAATAATATGAAAAAATCACACCACATAAAGATGCCGAAAACACGCATAATTCAACAAATATTTTTTTTAAATCTAAAAATTCTGAAAAAGATAATCTTTGTAAAAGTGGATGAAAAGATAAAATTCCTATAAATGATGATAATATAGACAAAATTAATAATGGCAAGAAATAATATACATTATTGAAAGATTTAATTTTTAATTTTTTACTTTTAAAAAATATTAAAAATAACATTCTAGAAGAATATATTGCTGTTAAAAAAGAACCAAAAACAGCAAGAAAGAAAAATATATAATAATTTTTATTGAAAATGCCAGAAATAATTAAACTTTTAGTATAAAAACTAGATGTTAAAAAAGGACATGCTATTAATGATAATACTCCTATCAAAAAACATGAATACAAAAATGGAAATGTTCTTTTTGAAACACTAATTTTAAAAATATTACTTTCGTTATTGCAGGAAGAAATTAATACTCCAGCTGATAAAAACAATAATGCTTTAAAAAAAGAATGTATAACTAAATAAGAAATAACAGCTCCCCATAATTTCATACCTAAACCTAAAAACATATATCCAATTTGACTCATTGTAGAATATGCTAAAATCTTCTTTATATTGTTTTCATAAATCGCTGAAATACTTGCGATCAAAATTGTAAGAACACCTAAAATAGACACTATAAATAAAATTTCTTCAAATATTTCAAATAAAAAACTTATCCGAAGAATTAAGTACACTCCAGCAGTAATCATAGTTGCTGAATGTATTAATGCTGACACTGGAGTAGGACCTACCATAGCTTTTAACAACCATACTTGCAAAGGAAATTGAGCCGATTTAGAAAGTGCACCTAATAAGATAAAAATCATTGATAATTTTAAGTAAATGCAATCATGATAAATATTCTTATGATAACTTAACTTTAACAAATGAGAAAAATTTAAAGTATGAAATAATACAAATAAAAGAAATATTGCTAATAAAATAAATAAATCACCTATTCTGGTAACAATAAATGCTTTCATAGAAGATTTTATATTTGATGAAATAGTATAATAAAATCCAATTAGTGCATATGAACAAAATCCTACAAGTTCCCATGAAAAATATGTAACCAATAAATTATCTGATAAAACTAACAAAATCATACTTGAAAAAAATAAATTTGTATAAGAAAAAAATCTTCCTATATCATTTTTTTTTCTCATATACCAAATAGAAAAAAACTGTATTAAAAACCCAACTCCTGTAATTACTTCAAGCATAATTATAGATAATTTATCTATATATAGAGAAAAATTAATTGGAATATTATTCAATTCCATCCAAGTCCAAAAAAATTGATGAAATTTTTGATTTTCATCATGAAAATAATGGATATAAAAATAATTAATAAGTATAAAACAAATAAAAATAGGAAAAACTCCTAAAAAATTATAAACAAAATTAGGAAATTTTCTATTAGAAAAACAAATACATAAAAAACTTATTAATGGAAGAAGAATCATTAATAACAATAAATTCATTTTTTCATCTCACGTAAAGAATCAATATTCAAAGTATTTTTATTTTTATAAATATTTATTAAAAAAGCTAATCCAATACTTGCTTCACATGCAGCAATTGTAATAATAAAAATATACATCATAGAACCATTATGCACTTTTAAATAATTTCCAATAAAAACTGTCATTAAACCTAAAGAATTTAGCATAATTTCTAAACCTATTAGAAGATATAATAAATTTTTTCGAACTATTAAACACATAAATCCTAAAAAAAACAATATCATTACTAATATTAATTCATCTTGAATGTTAATCATAATTTACCTCAAAAAATTATTTAAAATTCTTTTTTTTTTCTATAGCAACACAAATGAAAAACAATAATTAAAGATGACAATAAAATCATAGATGAAATTTCTACTAATAATGCATATTCAGAAAATAATAAACGTCCAATATTTTTTATATTATTTCTATAAACATTATTCAAACATAGTATTCTATCAAATAGATTATAAAGTATAACAAACAAAAAAAATGATAAAATAAATCCACTAATTAAAAAATTCTTAGATAAAATTTTTTTTTCTTCATCAGTAGTTTTTTTTCCTAAATTAAAAATCATAATTGCAAATACAAATAAAACCATAATTGCGCCAGCATAAACAATTGTTTCAAAAGATCCTATTAAATTTTCCTCAATAGTAAAATATATTCCTGAAATTGATAAAAAAGAAATTATCAAATAAAACAATGAATAAATAGGATTATTCTGAAAAATTACCAAAAGAGTAGATATAATAGAAATAAAACTGAAAATATGAAACAGAGTCATCATAAAATTTTCCTATGGTAAAATACTTTTTACATTAACAGTCTCTTTTTGCTCAATTTTTTTTTTTTGTTTCACAATAGATATCCCTGTATGTTTATAAAAATTATAATCTGAATATTTTCCTGGACCAGAAATTAATAAATCTTCTTTTTCATATACTAAATCTTTGCGTTGATATTCAGATAATTCAAAATCTGGAATTAATTGTATCGCATTTGTGGGGCAAGATTCTTCACATAGTCCACAAAAAATACATCTTGAAAAATTTATTCTAAAAAACTTGGCACGAAAACTTTTATCAGGCAAATTCTCTCTTTGCAATGAAATACACCCTACAGGACAAACAGAAGAACATAAATTACAAGCTACACATCTTTCTCTTCCATCTTTATTTTTTGTTAATATGATTCTGCCTCGATATCTAGGAGATAATTTTACTTGCTCTTCTGGATATAATTTTGTTTCTCTATTCGAAAAAGAATTCATAAAAATTAAAAATATACTTTGTATTTGTGAAAATATCATATCAAAAAGACTTTTAAAAAACATATTTTTTCCTCATATTAATACTTAATTAGTAAGAACAAAAAAAGCAGTTAAAAGTAAATTTATTAAAGATAATGGCAAACATACCATCCATCCAAAAATCATAATTTGATCATATCTTGGTCTTGGCAAAGATGCTCGAATTAAAATAAATAAACATATAAAAATAAATGATTTTAAAATAAACCATATTTTTGATTCACAATAAATACCATAAAAACCACCAAAAAATAAAGCAGTAATTAAAAATGACATCACTATAATAGATATATACTCTCCGATAAAAAACATCCCGAATTTCATCCCAGAATATTCAATATGATACCCATCTGCAAGTTCTTGCTCAGATTCTGGTTGATCAAAAGGATGTCTATGACATATAGCTAAAGCTGCAATAAAAAATGTGATAAATCCCAAAAATTGCGGAATAAAATTCCACAAATGTTTTTGACTGTTGATTATATCTAATAAATTAAAAGAACCTGCTTTAACCACCGTTCCCATAATTGACAGACCTAAAAAAACTTCATAACTTAATGTTTGTGCAACAGCTCTTATTGCTGCTAATAAAGAATATTTATTACCACTAGACCAACCAGCTAAAAGAATCGAATAAACGGATAAACTCGCCATCATTAAAAAAAATAATACTCCAATATTTAAATTTATTAAATATTCATCACAAGAAAAAGGAACCATAATAACTATTAAAAATATTGTACAAAAAGATAAAATAGGAGCAAGATAAAAAATAAACTGTCTACTAAAAGTAGGAGTATAATCTTCTTTAAAAAATATTTTAATCATATCAGACACAATTTGTAACGAACCAAACCAACCTACTCTGTTAGGACCATAACGATTTTGAAATAAAGCTAGTAATCTTCTTTCAAAAACACTTAAAATTGCACCAAAAAATACTATTAAAAAAAAAATAATTAAAGATCGAAAAATCACCGATCCAAAGTTTTCATTGTTTACATGTAAAAAATTCATTTTTATAATTCCTTCAAATCTTGTATTTCTTTTCCAAGTAAAAAAATAGAAGTTTTATTCTGACCTACAGGTATAGCTATTTGACCAACAGATAAATTCTGTGAATATATTAAAAAAAATTTATATATTTCTCCTAAATAAGTAAAAAAAACTTTTTTTCTATTAGAAAGATTCAAACGTTTAGCATCTAATTTATTAATTTTTAAAACAGGATTACTCATTTTTTTTTTAACAACATCCGAATATTGACTTAATTCTTCACTTCCAAATAATAAATAATACGGAACAATAATTAATCCTTTTTTTTGAACAAAATGTTTAGGATGAAACTTAAAATAATCGATATCTTCTTTGTTTCTTTTAGATAATAAAATTTTTCCAGGATTTCCTGCCAATAAACTTCCAGAAACTTCTTTCTGATACTTATGCCAACCATTACTAGAATTCCAATTTGGAGACCAAATAAAAGGAATACATGAACTTCTTTTATTATAAACTGTGTTATCTTCCATAGAAAAAGAGAACATGGTATCTTTATCATTTTTTGGTGGAATTTCATGAACATTAATATCAGCTCGTAAAGATGTTTTTCCACTAAATCTATGAGATAAACGAGAAATTTTTTGACCAAAAATTCTAAATAAAGAATTCGGAGAAGCATCTTTTATTTTTTTTAAAAATGGAATATAACTAATACAATCTGAAAGACAGTCATCTAAATTTTTTTTTTCAAAATTTTCATTAAACAATTGACTCATTATTAAATTTAAAAATTTCCATGAAGGCATTATTGAAATATTTCTATCATAAAAATTTACATCATAAGCTTGAAAAAATCTCTGCGCTCGTAGTTCATAATTAATTACTGTACCTGAACTTTCAAAAAAATTTGCTGATGGCAAAAATATATTTGCAAATTTTTTCATTTGTGTAAATTGATGATCTAAAACAATGATATTTTTAAATTTTTTTAAAAATTTTGTGATATATACAGAAGGATAAGAACAAAATAAATCATTTTCTACAACTATTAAAGTAGCAGATTTATGCTTTTTAATTTTTTGAAAAATGTTACTTAAAGATATACCATTTATTATTGATAAACCCATAGAATTTGAAGTTGGTGACAATAAAATTAATCCTACTTCTAAATTAAGATTTTTTAAAACATATGCAATATTATATGCCACTTTAATCAAAGAAATATTTCTAGAATGAGAACCTGAAATAATTAATATTTTTTTAGCATTTAATAATTTTTTTACTATATATAAAGATTTTTCTCGTAAGTCTTTAGTCAAATTATCTGCATAAGAAAATTTTTTTTTTAAATTCTTGTAAAGACAATATCCAAAATAAAATTGATCTTGTACATTTGCTTTATAAGAAAAATCTGCAATATCATCTAACTTTGTATCATCAATATTTGTAGTAAATAAAAATTTTTTCTTATTTTCTTGTATATTATTAACTGCAAACGCATCCCACTCATTTAAATTATTTTTTTTTAAAGAATTTTTGGTTTTTTTTTGAATGGCTTGTCTAATAGATAATGCTAATCTCGAAGCAGTTTGAGTAACATCTTCTCCCAATACTAGAATTGCATCATATTCTTCTACTTCTTGTAAAGAAGGAATATGAATACTACTATTTTTTAAAATATTTAAAATTAAAGATGAACATTTTTGATCAATCTCTATCATACCTGTAGAAAAATTATCTTTTCCAACTAATTTTTTAAGAGAAAAATTTGTTTCAACACTTGCTCGTGATGATCCAATACCAAGAATTAAAGAAGATTTTTGAATAACTTTAACAACTTTTCTTAAAGTTATATCTAAACAAGATTCTTGTAAAACATTATTCTTTCTAAGATAACATTTTTTAGGTCTATTTAAAGAATTAGAATAATTATATCCAAACCTTCCTAAATCACATAAAAAATAATTATTAATATTTTCATGATATCTATTTTCTATACGTCGAATTTCATTATATCGTGCTCCAACTATAATATTACATCCAATGCTGCAATGAGCACAAATGCTAGGAGAATGTTGCATATCCCATTTTCTAGAATAATTTTCTGAATAATTTTTATCCGTAAAAACTCCTGTTGGACAAACTTCTATTAGATTTCCAGAATATTCGCTTTCTAACTCTCCATCTTTTGAACGTCCAAAATATAAATTAGAGTTTGCTCCATAAACATCAAAATCTTTTCCTCCTGCGTAATCTTTATAATATCGAACACACCGATAACATGATATACAACGATTCATATGATGTGAAATAAAAAAACCTAAATATTGATTCTTATATATTTTTTTACGAAAACGATATCTTCTTGATACATGTTTCGACATTACTGTCATATCTTGAAGATGACAATTTCCTCCTTCGTCACAAATTGGACAATCATGTGGATGATTCAACATTAACAATTCAATAATATTTTTTCTAAAAATTTGCGAAGTTTCATCATTAATTGTAAAAATTGATTGATCTTCAACTGGAGTCATACATGACATTACGATTCTTCCTTGAGTGTCTTTATCATTTTGATATTTTGTAACTGCGCATTGTCTACAGGCTCCAATACTTCCTAATTTTGGATGCCAACAAAAATATGGAATATTTAATCCTAATGTTAAACATGTTTGTAATAAATTGTTCGATGAATTAACTAAATACTTTTTTCCATCTATATAAATTTTTACCATAATAAATTTTCCAATTCTTATTAATAAAATAAAACAAATAAAATTTCTTTAATATTTTATACATTAAACAATCTTATATTATTAATAATATTTTTATTTTATCTTTAGTGGAACACTAGAAATTTTTTCTAAATAGTGTTTTTATTTACTTTAATGCCAGATTCAAATTCTCTTCGAAAATATTTTAATGCACTTTTCAAAGGAGAAATCGCTCCTGGAGCATGTGCACAAAATGTATGCCCAGGACCCATTTGAAAACATAAATCTTCTAAAATTTTTATATCATTTATTTCCCCTTGTTTGTATTTAAGTGATCGTAAAATTTTTACAACCCATGGTAAACCATCTCTACAAGGAGTACATAAACCACATGATTCTCTTGAAAAAAATTTTTCTAAATTTAAAACTAAAGAAACAATATTAATACTATCGTCAACTGCCAAAGCTAAACCAGTTCCTAGTCTACTTCCGACATTTTGTATACTTGAAAAACCTATAGGAATATCTAAATGTTTTTCTAATAAAAAACTTGTTCCAGCACCTCCAGGTAACCAAGCTTTTAATTTTAAATTATCTTTCATACCTTGAGCATGCTCTTCTAACAATTCTCTTCCAGTAATTCCAAAAGGTAACTCCCATATTCCAGGATTTTTGACTCTTCCAGAAAAACCCATTAATTTCGTTCCTGAATCTTCATTTCTTGAAAGATTTTTATACCACTCAATAGAATTAGACATAATTACTGGAATATTAGATAACGTTTCAACATTATTTATACACGTAGGAAAACCCCATAATCCAAAATTAGCAGGAAAAGGAGGTTTTAATCTTGGATTAGCTCTTTTTCCTTCTAAAGAATTTAATAAAGCAGTTTCTTCCCCGCAAATATATCTTCCTGCTCCACTATGTAAATAAATATCTAAAGAAAAATTACTATTTAAAATATTTTTTCCTAAAAATTTATTTTTATATGCTTCTTTTATAGCTCGAATCAATATTTTTTCTGGATTAATATATTCTCCACGTAAAAAAATATAACTACAAGAAACATTCAAAGCATAAGCAGAAATAATAATTCCTTCAAGTAATTGATGAGGGCAATTTTCTATCATCCATCTGTCTTTATAAGTACCAGGTTCCATTTCATCTGCATTACATATTAAATATTTTCTTTGATGATTATTATCTTGAGGAATTAAACTCCATTTTAATCCTGTTGGAAATCCAGCACCACCTCTTCCTTTTAATCCGGATTGAGAAATTTTTTCAATTACACTTTTTGCAGAAAACTCTTGAAGAACTTTTTTTAAAGCAAAATATCCTTTTTTTTGTAAATATTCATTAATCCAAACTGTTTTTTTATCTGGACGAAAACGCCATGTTAAAGGATGTTTATCTTCTAATAAATTTTTATTTTTCATGTTCTAAAGAATCCAATAATTTTATAATAGATTTTTCTGTTATAAAAAAATATGTTTTATTATTAATCATCACTACAGGACCTCTATCACAAGCTCCTAGACAACAAATAGGTAATAATGTAAAATTTTTATCTTTTGTTGTTTCTCCACATTTAATTTTTAAAATTTTTTCTAAAGTGTATTTAACTTTTTTATATCCATTAACATAACAAACCATACTATCACAAAATTTTATCACATACCGACCTACTGGAGTCCTAAAAATTTGACTATAAAAAGTAGCTACACTTTCTATATTACTTATAGGAATTTTAAGTAATTTCGATAAAAATATTAGAGAATTCTGCGATACCCAACCATAATATTTCTGAACAATTTTTAATGATTCAATTAAAATTGCTCGATTATCTAAATAATGATTTTGAATAGAAAATATCTCTTTTTTTATTAACTTATGAATAATATATTTTTCTCTATTAAACGCCTTTCTTTTCATATATAATTACCTATCTACATCAGACATAACAAAATCAATACTTCCTAAATATACAACTAAATCTGAAACTAAACTACCGTTAATCACAGAAGGAATCTGTTGTAAATGAGGAAAACTTGGAGTTCGAATTCTTGTACGATAACTCATCGTACTTCCATCACTAATAACGTAATAACTATTAATACCTTTAGTAGCTTCAATCATCTGTAAACTTTCTCCTGGAGGAATAACAGTACCCCAAGTCACTTGTAAAAAATGAGTAATTAAAGTTTCTATATCTTCTAAAGTATTTTCTTTTAATGGAGGAGTAGTTAAAGGATGATCAGATTTATAAGGACCTTCAGGCATATTTTTTAAACATTGTTTTAAAATTCTTAAGCTTTGATAAATCTCTTCTACCTTAAGCATAACTCTAGTATAACAATCACTATTTCCATCACCAATAGGAATATCAAAATCAAAATTTTCATATCCTGAATAAGGTCTTGCTTTGCGAATATCAAAATTTATTCCTGTTGCTCTCAATCCAGCTCCAGTCACGCCCCAAGATAAAGCTTCTTTTTTAGAATATTGAGCAATTCCTTTAGAACGAGAAATTAAAATACTATTCATTAAAGCTACTTTAATATATAAATCTAACCTTTTAGGTAACCATTTCAATAATTTCTCTAAAGCATTATCCCAACCTTTCGGTAAATCATGCGCTACACCTCCTATTCTAAACCATGCTGGATGCATTCTAAATCCAGTAATTAATTCAATCACATCATATACTTTCTGACGATCAGTAAAAGCTAAAAAAACAGAACTCATAGATCCAACATCTTGAATAAAAGTAGAAATGTATAATAAATGACTATTTATACGAAATAATTCAGAAACCATAACACGAATACATTCTACCCTTTTAGAAACACTTATTCCTGCTAATTTTTCAATTGCTAAAATATAAGGCATTTCATTTATACACCCTCCCAAATACTCAATTCTATCAGTATACGGTATATAACTATGCCAAGATTGTCTTTCAGCTATTTTCTCAGCACCTCGATGATGGTATCCAATTTCAGGAACGCAATCAATAATTTCTTCTCCTTTCAATTGTAAAATAATTCTAAACGCACCATGAGCTGCAGGATGATTAGGACCAAAGTTTAAAAACATAAAATCTTCATTTTTATCTTTTCTTTTCATACCCCAATCTTCTGGATGAAATTTTAAAGATTTCATGGATTTCTCTTCAATTTCTTCCGTTAAAACATATGGATTAATATCAGTCGCACGCGAAGGATAATCTTTTCTTAAAGGATAACCAACCCAATCTTTTGGCATAAGAATACGAGTTAAATTAGGATGATTTAAAAAAGTTATACCAAACATATCCCATACTTCACGCTCATACCAATTCGCATTAGGAAAAATTTTTGTAATAGTATGTACATTTAAATTATTTTCATATAATGGTATTTTTATTATAATATCTGAATTATCGTCAATAGAAAGTAAATGATAAAATACTGAAAAATCTGATTTTGGGAAAAAATCTTTATTAACTCGTATTCTCTCATCTATTGCATGTAAATCAAATAACATATCATAAAAATTATTTCTTTTACATAAAAATTCAATAAATTTTAATAGATTTTCTTTTTCAATCCAAATTATTGGATAATTGATAGAAGTTGGTTGTACTAAAAATTTTCCCTTACCAAAAAACTTATATAATTTTCTAATAATAGGAAAATAAAAATATTTTTTAAGATTATTTTCTTCAATTTTATTAAAAATTTTTTTATTTATATCTGTCATAAACCTTTTAATACCTTATTATAAAATTCTTCAAAAGAATTTTAAAAAATTGATTTAAAAAAAAATAATTAAATTTCATTAGGATTTTTAAAATCATGCATAGAACGCACTTTAATACGATTTTTATCTTTCTGAGATTGCATCTTCGCTTTATATATATTTTGATCTCCTACAATCCACGAAAGCGGTCTACGCTCTTCTTGAATAGAATTTTGCAAAAGCATCAAACCTTGAATATATGCTTCTGGTCTAGGAGGACAACCTGGTATATAAACATCAACAGGTAATATTTTATCGATACCTTGAACAACCGAATATATATCATACATGCCTCCAGAATTAGCACAAGAACCCATAGAAATAACCCATTTAGGTTCTAACATTTGATCATATAAACGCTTAATAATAGGAGCCATTTTAATAAAAGGAGTTCCAGCAACTATCATAACATCAGCCTGTCTAGGAGAAGCACGAAAAACTTCTGATCCAAATCTAGAAATATCATGTACAGAAGTAAAAGATGTAACCATTTCAACATAACAGCATGACAATCCAAAATTATATGGCCATAAAGAATTTTTTCTTCCCCAATTAACAAAGTTATGCAAAATATTTGTTAAACTCCCAAAAAATACATTATTTTTTAATGAATGATCTTTTACATTATTAGATTGATTTTTATTTTTTAAATCTTTTAATTTATCGTTCTTATTAAAATGAATTTTTTTTAAAGTATATTTCATAAAAATTTTTTCTCTTCAATATTTAATAATTTTATTTTTTTTCAGATACCCAAGATAACGCTTGAATACGATATAGATATAATAAAGATAATAATATCATAAAAATAAATAAAGATACCTCAGTAAAACCAAACCACCCAGTTTCTTTTACACAAACTGCCCAAGAATATAAATACATTGCTTCAATGTCAAAAATTACAAAAAACATAGCTATTAAATAAAATTTTACAGAAAACCTTAAATTAGTATTTCCAGTAGAAGGTGCTCCAGATTCAAAAGGAATCTCTTTTATATCAGAAGAAGAACGTCCTCCTAATATATAACTCAAAAATAATACTATACAACAAAAAAAAATAATAAAAAGTACAAAAGAAATAACTCCAGAATATTCAATAATTTTATCTTCAAGCATATTTTCACCATATTAAAAATATCTGATAATTAATAATAATTCACAAAGATATTATAAAAAAGAATTTATTTTAATAATATACTTTATGTAAAAAAATAATTTTTCAAGTATAATAACATTGATAATATTTTTTTAAAAAAACTAATTAAAATGAAAATTCCTGATCACCACTCTATCTTTGAACGTTTAAAATAATTTTCTTAAAAAGACTTGAGGTATTTTAAAAAGACCCCATCTTAATTATTATCAATGCAAAAATTGAAAATTTTATAAAATATATAAAAAAAAATTTTTCAAGAAAATTTTACATAATTTATATAAGGTAAAAATATGAGTAAAATTATTGGAATAGACTTAGGAACTACAAATTCTTGTGTTGCCATTATGGATGGAAACAAAGCTAAAGTATTAGAGAATGCTGAAGGTGATCGCACTACTCCATCTATTATCGCATATACAGAAAACGGAGAAGTTTTAGTAGGACAACCAGCAAAAAGACAAGCAATTACTAATCCTGAAAAAACATTATTTGCTATTAAAAGACTAATTGGTAGAAAATTTCAAGATGAAGAAGTACAACGTGATATAGAAATCATGCCATATAAAATTATCCAAGCAAAAAATGAAGACGCATGGATACAAATAAAAAATCAAAAAATAGCTCCTCCTCAAGTTTCAGCTGAAGTATTAAAAAAAATGAAAAAAACAGCAGAAGATTATTTAGGAGAAAAAGTTACTGAAGCAGTTATTACTGTACCAGCATATTTCAATGATGCCCAAAGACAAGCTACAAAAGATGCAGGGAAAATAGCTGGACTAAAAGTAAAAAGAATAATAAATGAACCGACTGCAGCTGCGCTAGCATATGGATTAGATAAAAATAAAGGAAATAAAACTATTGCAGTATATGATTTAGGTGGTGGTACATTTGATATATCAATTATTGAAATTGATGAAGTAGATAAAGAAAAAACTTTTGAAGTATTAGCTACTAATGGAGATACACACTTAGGTGGAGAAGATTTTGATAGCAGACTAATAAATTATTTAGTAACAGAATTTAAAAAAGAACAAGGATTTAATTTAAAAAATGATTCTTTAGCAATGCAAAGATTAAAAGAAGCTTCTGAAAAAGCTAAAATAGAATTATCCTCTGCACAAGAAACAACAGTCAATCTACCTTATATTACAGCGGATTCAAATGGACCAAAACATTTAAATATAAAAATAACTCGAGCAAAACTTGAATCCCTAGTAGAAGATTTAGTAGAAAAATCAATAAAACCTTTAAAAATGGCTTTACAAGATGCAAAACTATCAATTACAGAGATTAATGATATTATATTAGTTGGTGGTCAAACAAGAATGCCTTTAGTTCAAAAAAAAGTATCTGAATTTTTTGGAAAAGATCCAAGAAAAGATGTTAATCCTGACGAAGCAGTCGCAGTTGGAGCTGCAGTACAAGGAGGAGTATTAGCAGGCGATGTAAAAGATGTTTTATTATTAGATGTCACTCCATTATCTCTTGGAATTGAAACAATGGGTGGAGTCATGACCACTTTAATTAATAAAAATACGACGATCCCTACAAAACATAGTCAAGTTTTTTCAACAGCAGAAGATAATCAATCTGCTGTCACTATACATGTTCTACAAGGTGAAAGAAAGCAAGCACAAAACAATAAATCATTAGGACAATTTAATTTAGATGGAATTCAACCTGCACCACGTGGAATGGCTCAAATTGAAGTAACTTTTGATATCGATGCGGATGGAATACTTCATGTTTCTGCAAAAGATAAAAAAACAGGAAAAGAACAAAAAATTACTATTCAAGCTTCCTCTGGATTAAAAGAAGATGAAATCAAAAAAATGATTTCAGAAGCAGAAGAAAATGCTGAAGAAGATAGAAAATTTGAAGAACTTGTACAAATTCGTAATCAAGGAGATCAAATTTCTCATAGTACAAAAAAACAACTACAAGAATGTGAAAAAAAATTAGACCCGAAAGATAAAAAAGATATTGAAAATGCACTAAAAAATCTTGATGAATCTTTAAAAAAAGAAGATAAAAAAGATATTGAAAACAAAATACAAGAATTAATGAAATATTCTGCAAAATTAATAGAAGCAACAAAACAAAATCCTACTACAAATAATACACAACAATCTTCTCCTGAAGAAGAATCTTTAAAAAAAGAAAAAAATGTTGTCGATGCTGAATTTGAAGAAGTAAAAGATAAAAATAAAAATTAATTTAAAAAAATTAATTATCACAGACAAAACGGGCAAATTATTTTTTTCACGCCCGTTTAAAATATCAAAAATAAAATTTATACAAGGAAAAAATAATAAAATATATGACAAAAAAAGATTACTATGAAATTTTAAATATTTCTCGTTCTGCTAACGATAGAGAAATTAAACGAGCATATAAAAGATTAGCTGTAAAATACCATCCCGATCGTAATAAAAATAGTAAAATTTCAGAAAAAAAATTTAAAGAAATAAAACAAGCCTATGAAATATTAATTGATCCGAAAAAAAGAGAAACATACGATCAATACGGACATTCTGCATTTGAACAAAATACATCAGAAAATGATTTTCATGAATCTTTTACAACATCCACAGACTTTGGAGATATTTTTGGAGATGTTTTTGGTGATATATTCGGAAACAATAGAAGAAGTTATCAAAAAGGATCAGATTTAGAATACGAAATAACTTTAAATTTAGAAGAAGCAGTAACAGGTACTACAAAAGAAGTTTATATTCCTGCTTTACAACAATGTCATGCATGTCATGGTACAAAATCACAATTAGGAACTCAACCAGAAAAATGCCAAACCTGTCATGGAACAGGAAATATTCATATGAGAAAAGGATTTTTCACAGTACAACAAACATGTCCATCATGTCACGGAAATAAAATTTTTATAAAACACCCTTGTAATATTTGTAATGGAATAGGAAAAATAAAAAAAACAAAAAAATTATCAATCAAAATTCCTCCAGGAGTCGACAATCATGATAAAATTAAATTAAATAATGAAGGAGAAATTGGAGAAAATGGTTTAAATCCAGGAGATTTATACATTAATATTAAGATCAAAAAACACAATATCTTTACAAGAAAAAAGAATAATTTATATTGTGAAATCCCAATTAGCTTTCCTATAGCTGCTCTAGGAGGAGAGGTCCAAGTTCCCACCTTAAATGGAAAAATCAAATTAAAAATTCCAGCTGAAACTCAATCAGGAAAATTATTTAGAGTGAAAGGAAAGGGAGTACAATCTATTCGTCATTCTATCAAAGGTGATCTTTTATGTAAAATAGTTGTAGAAACACCAATTAACCTTAGCTCTTACCAAAAAAATTTATTATACGAATTTAAAAATAGCTTAAAATCTCATAAAAATGAGAAAAACAGCCCGAGATCAAAAAGATTTTTTGATGGAGTAAAAAAATTTTTTGACAATCTCACACAATGATTTTTTTCTTAAAAGCAGTCTTACTTTCTAAAATTGCATATTATTTTTAGAAATAATTCTGCTTTCATATAATTCATTTCTTTATTTTAATTATTCAATTCTTTTATCTTAATATTTTTAATTTTCATATATAAATTTGATTTATACCTCGCTGCTTTATTTTTATGTATAACTTTTTTAACTGCATATTTATCAACTAAAGATTGCATTTTTTTAAAAAAAAATATAGCTTTAGTAAAATTATTTAATGAGATAAATAATCTAACTTTTTTAACATATGTTTTAATAATAGATTTTTTTCTATTATTGTTTTTTTTTTTATTTTCTGACTGTATAGAATTTTTTTTAGATGATTTAATATTAGCCAAATTTAATTCCTTAAATATAATTAAATATTATAATTAATACATTATACTAATAATATTTATCATATACAAAAATATCCAAAAAATGGTTTTTCTATAAAAACTTCAATAAAAAAATTTTACAAGTTAAATGAAATATTAAAAATATAAATATTCATAAAACCTTTCAACCTTTAAGAATAAGAGAAAATAATGACAAATTATAAAAATACTTTAAACTTACCGAAAACAAATTTTTCAATGAGAGGAAACTTACCACATAAAGAACTACAAATTTTAAAAGAATGGAAAAAAAATAATTTATATAAAATTATTCTTCATTCAAAAAAAAATAAAAAAACATTTATTGTTCAAGATGGTCCACCATATGCAAATGGGAAAATACATATCGGACACGCATTAAATAAAATTCTTAAAGATATAATTATTAAATTTCAAAATTTATCAGGTTATCAAGTGCCATTTATACCATGTTGGGATTGCCATGGTTTACCAATAGAACATAAAATTGAAAAAAAATATTCTAAAAAATTTAAAAAACTAACAAAAAGAAATATTCGAAAAAAATGCAAAAAATATGCATTAAAACAAGTAAAATTTCAAAAAGAAGATTTTATTAGACTAGGAGTATTAGCTGATTGGAAAAACTCAGAACTAACTATGAATTATAAAAATCAAGCAAATATCATTAAACAAATTCAAAAAATTAATAAAAAAAAATTTTTATATCAAGGGAAAAAACCTATACATTGGTGCATAGAATGTCAATCATCATTAGCAGAAGCAGAAATAGAATATCAAAAAAAAAAATCACACTCTATATATTTTTCTTTTCAAGCTTCAAATAACGATGTCATTATAAATAAATTTAATATTAAAACTCAGAAAAATATTCAAATATACATTTTAGTTTGGACAACTACTCCATGGACACTTCCTGCTAGTCAAGCAATATCTATCAATCCTAATTTTTTATATAATTTAATAAAAATAAAAGAAAAATATTTTATTTTATCAAAAAATAGAACTAATGAAATTTTAAAAATTTTAAAAAAAAAAAAAATTAAAATTTTAGGATCAATATACGGAAATCAACTAGAAAAAATTCTATTTCAACATCCTTTTTTAAAATTAAAATTACCTATTATTCTAAGTAAACATGTCACTTCAGATATTGGAACCGGTTGTGTGCACACTGCTCCAGCGCATGGAGAAGAAGATTACAAATCTTGTCAAAAATATAAAATTTTTCCAAAAAATATTATAGATTCTTTTGGAAAATATAAAAAAAACATCCATTCTCAATTAAATAATAAAAATATCTTTCAAGCTAACTCTATCATTATCAATCTTTTAAAAAACAAAAAATCTTTACTCAAAGAAGATATTATTAAACACTCCTATCCCTATTGTTGGAGACATAAATCTATTGTTATATTTCGTTCAACTAAACAATGGTTTATTAAAATTAAAAAAAAAAAATTTAAAGAAAAAATTGTTAAAATAATAAAAAATATTTCATGGATACCCAATTGGACTAAAAAAAATATGATATCATTGATAAAAAAAAGACCAGATTGGTGTATTTCTAGACAAAGAAATTGGGGAGTTCCATTACCTTTTTTTACTCATAAAAAAACAGGAAAATTGCATAAAAAAACAAATTCATTAATAAAAAAAATTTCTATTATGATAGAAAAAAATGGAATAGAAGCTTGGTGGAAACTAGATAAAGAAAAACTCCTAGGAAAAGACTCAAAACTCTATAAAAAATCTCATGATATTGTAGATGTATGGTTTGAATCAGGATGTATGAATGCAAATTTAATATATCCAAAAAAAAATAAATATAGAAAAGCAGATTTATATATAGAAGGTTCAGATCAACATCGTGGATGGTTTATGTCATCTTTGATTTTATCTATTATAATTAAACAAAAAGAACCTTATAAAAAAGTCATTACACACGGATTTACAATTGATAAAAATGGAAAAAAAATGTCTAAATCTCTCGGTAATACAATTAATCCAGAAGAAATAATTAACAAATATGGAGCAGATATTTTACGTCTCTGGGTTGCTTCTAGTAATTACTCGAAAGACATTTCTATTTCACATGAAATAATAAATCACATAATCGATTCATATAGAAAAATTAGAAATACAGCAAGATTTTTGTTAGGAAATATATATGATTTTCATCCTAAAAAAGATTTTCTAAAAAAAGATAATCTATTAAAAATAGATTTATGGGCTATTGAGAAAACATTTATAACACAAAAAAAAATTATAAAATTATATCAAGAATATAAATTTCATAAAGTAATAAAATGTATACTACATTTTTGTTTTATCGATATGAGTTCAATTTACTTTGACATTATTAAAGATCGACTATATACGTCACATAAAGATAGTTGCAATAGAAAAAGTTGTCAAACAGCAATATACCTTATTATTCATGCGCTTACAATTTGGATTTCTCCTTTAATTCCATTTACTTCATATGAAATATGGAAAAACATACCTGCTAACAAAAATTTCCATAAACTATTTACAACAAAATGGTTTAACAAACTATTTTTAGTTTCAAAAACAGAAAAACTGAATAAAACTCAATGGAATAAAATATTTCTCATTAAACATGCAATAAATAAATTAATTGAAAAGAAAAAAAAAGAAAAAATAATACAAAGCTCTTTACAACTATCAATTATACTATATCTAAAAAAAAATCTTTTTAAAGAAATCACAACCTTGAAAAATGATCTTAAATTTATCTTTTTAACTTCTGAATGTTTATTAAAAAAATATTCTGATGCACCAAAAAATCTTAAAAAAAACAAAAAAATTCCTGATATGAAAATAGATTTAAAAATATTTTCAGGAAAAAAATGTAAAAGATGTTGGAATTATTATCATTTCAATAAATATAAAAAAAATAACATATTAAACGTTTGTGATCGATGTTATAAAAACATCCTTGGAAAAGAAACAACAAGAATTTTTGCATAAATGAAAATAATAAAATTAATTCAAAAAAGTAAATATTTATTCATAATAAATATTATCTTCATCATAGATTATTGTTCAAAAAATTATATTATTTCAAATTTACGAAAAAATGAAAAAAAAGTAATTAATGCATTTTTAAACATAAAAAATATACAAAACTATGGATTAATATTTGGAGTTTTAGAAAAAAAAATAAAAAATAATACATTACTTTTCTATAGTATAAACTTATTTTTATTAACATTAATCATTTTAATAATATATTTTTTTTTAAAAAAAAATAATTCAAATAAATTAATATACACACTTTTATTAAGTGGTGCTTTAGGAAATTTATTTAATCGATTGAAATATGGATATATAATAGATTTTTTTGATGTGCATTATAAATGGTATCATTTACCCACATTTAATATATCTGATATAAGCATATTCTTGAGTTTAATTTTATTTATACTAAAATAAAGATTTTACATATTTTTGTAAATAAATAAAAAAATTTCTATTAAATATAAAATTAAAAAAATATAACTTAAGGAGTTTCAGGAAAAATGTACAAAAAAAAAATTAAATTAGCTATTTCTGGAGCTTTAGGAAAGATGGGACAATCTCTTATCAAGGAATCAAAAAATTTTAAAAATATAAAAATAAAATTATTAATAATTAAAAAAGAACAATTAAATAAAATAGAAAAAATAAAAAAAATAATAAAAAATCATAAAAAAATTAAAATTGTGACAAATATAAAAAAAAATTTAAATTTTGATATTTTAATAGATTTTACAAATCCGAAAAATACTATAAAAAACTTAAATTTTTGCTATAAAAATAATAAAAAAATAATTATTGGAACGACAGGTTTATCAAAGAAAGATTATTTAAATATTAAAAAAAAATCCAAAAAAATTAGTATTTTATACTCTTCTAACTTTAGTATGGGAATTAACTTAATTTTTAAAATGCTCAAAATAATAACAAAAAACTTAGGAAAAAAATCTGATATCGAAATAATTGAATCACATCATAGATACAAAAAAGATTCTCCTTCAGGTACAGCTTTAGATCTAGGAAAAAATATTGCAAAAAACATGAAATGGAATTTTAATGAAGTTGCTATTTTCCATAGAAATCATCAAAATTCTCAAAAAAAACAAGAAGAAATCGGGTTTTCTAGCATTAGAGCAGGAAAAATAATCGGAAAACACACTATAATATTTGCGAAAAAAGATGAAATATTAACAATTAAACATGAAGCTTTTAATAGAAAAACTTTTTCTCAAGGAGCGATTAAAGCAGCAATATGGATTAATAATAAAAAAACTGGACTTTTTAAAATGAAAGATATATTAAAAATATAATCTCTAAAAGATATATTTTTTATACATGAGGAAAAAATTTGAATAAAACAACTACTATGGTCATGTTAAAAGATGGAACGAAATTTTTTGGAAAATCCATTGGAATATATGGAATTCAAGAAGGAGAAATAGTCTTTAATACATCTATGACAGGATATCAAGAAATTTTAACTGATCCATCATATAAAAATCAAATAATTACATTTACATATCCACATATAGGAAATGTTGGAACAAATATAGATGATGAAGAATCATCATATATACACGCTAAAGGGCTTATCATACGTGAATTATCTTCAATAGCAAGTAATTATAGAAATAAAAAAACACTTTTAGAATATTTATTAGAAAAAAAAATATTAACAATTACAAATATAGATACAAGAAAATTAACAAAAAAAATTAGAGACAATGGTTCTCAAAAAGGATGCATTATTTGTTTAAAACAAAAAAATAATTTTCAAAATTATCAAGAAGTTCTTCAATATAAAAAAAAATATTTTTATCAAAACAAGAAAAAAAAAGAAAAAAAATATATCTATCAATGGAAAGATAAAAACCCAAATTTTTATATCAAAACAGAAAAAGTAATCTACTTAATGAATAAAAAAAAGAATCATATTATAGCATATGATTTTGGAATAAAAAAAAACATGCTAAGAATGTTAACAAATAGAAAATGCAAAATTACTGTCGTGCCAAATCACACTAATTATAAAAAAATTTTACAACTTGCACCAGATGGTATTTTTCTTTCTAATGGACATGGAGATCCAAGAAATTATAAAGAAGCAATTTGTGCAATTAAAAAATTATTAAAATATAATATTCCAATGTTTGGAATTTGTTTAGGTCATCAAATTTTAGCATTAGCTAATAAAGCAAAAATTATAAAAATGAAATTTGGACATCATGGAGGAAACCATCCCGTACAAAACACATATACAAAAAAAATATATATTACATCTCAAAATCATAACTTCGTAATTGATAAAAAATCATTACCAAAACATATTTTAATCACATACATATCTCTTTTTGATAACACTATACAAGGAATAAAAATTATACATAAACCAATCTTTAGTTTTCAAGGACATCCTGAAGCTAATCCAGGACCACATGATATGTCTTTTCTATTTGATAAATTTATTCAAAAAATTAATCATCCAAAATAATAAAATAAAAAATTATAGATAATGAGATAAAAATGCCGAAAAACACAAAAATAAAATCTATTTTAATACTAGGAGCGGGGCCGATAATTATCGGACAAGCATGTGAATTTGATTATTCAGGAGCACAAGCATGTAAAGCTTTAAAAGAAGAAGGATATAAAATAATATTAATAAATTCAAATCCAGCTACGATTATGACAGATCCAGAAATATCTGACAGAACATATATTGAACCAATTCATTGGAAAATTGTTAAAAAAATAATTAAAATAGAAAAACCAGATGCTCTACTTCCAACAATGGGAGGGCAAACAGCTCTAAATTGTGCTCTAGAATTACACCATAGAAAAATTTTAGAAAAATTTCAAGTAAAAATGATTGGTGCAACAATTCAATCTATTAAAAAAGCAGAAAATCGCGATCTTTTTAAACAAGCAATGAAAAAAATAAATATAAAAATGCCAAAATCAGGAATTGCGCATTCTTTACAAGAAGCTAATCAAATAATCAAAAAAATTGGTTTTCCATGCATTATACGACCATCTTTCACAATGGGAGGAACAGGAGGAGGAGTAGCATACAATTCTAAAGAATTTAAAAAAATCTGTGAAAAAGGATTAAATCTTTCTCCTACTAAAGAACTTTTAATTGATGAATCTATGATCGGATGGAAAGAATATGAAATGGAAGTTGTAAGAGATAAAAAAGATAATTGTATTATAGTATGTGCAATAGAAAATATTGATCCGATGGGAATTCATACAGGAGATTCTATAACAGTAGCCCCTACACAAACATTAACTGATAAAGAATATCAAAATATGCGAAACGCATCTATAAATATTTTAAAAGAAATAGGAATAGAAACAGGAGGATCAAATGTACAATTCGCAATAAATCCAAAAAATGGAAAAATGGTTGTTATAGAAATGAATCCAAGAGTATCACGATCTTCAGCATTAGCTTCCAAAGCAACTGGATTTCCTATTGCAAAAATAGCTGCAAAATTATCTGTTGGATATACTTTAGATGAATTAAATAACGATGTTTCTGGGATAAACATTCCTGCTTCTTTTGAACCTTCTATAGATTATGTTGTTACAAAAATACCAAGATTTGACTTCGAAAAATTTCCAAATAGTAATAAAAAACTAACTACACAAATGAAATCTGTAGGAGAAGTAATGGCAATTGGAAGTAATTTTCAAGAATCATTACAAAAAGCTCTTATGAGCTTAGAAATTAATTATAGTGGATTAAATAAAATACTTGATAAAAAAATCATAAATCCTCAAAAAAAAATAAAAAAAGAGCTAAAAAACCCAGGACCTAATAGATTACTTTATATAGGAGAAGCATTTAGACATAATATTTCAATTCAGAAAATACACAAAATAACTTCTATCGATATATGGTTTTTAACACAAATACAAAACATAATTAACATAGAAAAAAAAATAATAAAATATCCAAAAAAAATATATAATCTAGAATTTTTAAAGGAAATAAAAAAAATAGGATTCTCGGATAAAAGAATTAGTGAACTAACAAAAAAAAAAGAATATGAAATAACAAATTTAAGACATAAAAACTTAATCCATCCAGTATATAAAAGAATAGACTCTTGTGCAGGAGAATTTAAAACATCTATTTCTTATATGTACTCTACTTGGGCTGATGAATGTGAATCAAAACCAACTAATAATAATAAAAAAATTATTATATTAGGTAGTGGACCAAATAGAATAGGACAGGGAATAGAATTTGATTATTGTTGTGTGCATGCAACTCAAGCTTTAAAAAAAAATGGATTTGAAGCAATTATTATAAATTGTAATCCAGAAACAGTATCTACTGATTACGATATTTCTGATCGATTGTATTTTGAACCAATTATTTTAGAAAATGTTTTAGAAATTATTAAATTAGAAAAACCAACAGGAGTAATTATTCAATTTGGAGGGCAAACTCCTTTAAAATTAGCAAAAAGTTTACACAAAAAAGGAATAAAAATACTTGGAACAAGTGCTAAATATATTGATAAAGCAGAAAATAGAGACAAGTTTCAAAAAATTGTTAAAAAATTAAATTTAAAACAACCAAAAAATGCAACTATTATAAATGTTTCTCAAGCTATTAAAGAAATTAAAAAAATAAAATATCCAATTATGATTCGACCTTCATATGTTTTAGGAGGAAGATCAATGGAAATTATTTATAATGAAAAAGAACTACACGAATATTTTAACAATAAAGTGAAAACCAATAATACAAATAAATTTTTGATTGACCAATATTTAAATCATTCTATTGAAGTTGATGTAGATGCTGTGTGTGATACAAAAAATGTCTTTATCGGGGGAATTATGGAACATGTTGAACAAGCTGGAATTCATTCTGGAGATTCAGCATGTTCATTACCAACATATTCATTGAATGATAATATTCTCGATTTGATTAAAAACCAGGTTAAAAAAATATCGTTAGAATTAAAAATAAAAGGTTTAATAAATATACAATTTGCA